>NZ_BCPO01000082.1:0-14396 GCF_016586105.1 Burkholderia sp. E168m15 | reverse complement strand
GCGGCGCGTGGCTGCTCGCGCGCACGTCGGCGCGGGCACGCATCCGGCGCCGCGTCGCGCGCCAGGGCTCGCTCGTCCGCACGCTCGACCGGTTGCCGTGCGTGCTGCTGCCCGATGCGCGTCCGTATGCGGGCTGGTTCGACGGCCTCGGCTGCCGCACGCTCGCCGATCTGCGCCGGCTGCCGCGCGCGGGGCTGCAGCGGCGCTGCGGTCCCGCGCTGCTGGCCGCGCTCGATCGGGCGTACGGCGAAGCGGTCGAGCCGCTCGCATGGATGGCGGTGCCGCCCGTGTTCGACGTGCGGCTCGAATTGCCGGAGCGCGTCGAATACGCGGAAGCCGTGCTGTTCGCCGCGCGGCGGCTCGTCGTGCAGCTGTGCGGCTGGCTGGCCGCGCGGCAACTGTCGCTGGCCGCGATGACCTTCGATCTCGAGCACGAGCGCGGCCGCCAGGCCGTGCCGCCGACCCCGCTCGAGCTCGCGTTCGCCGCGCCCGTGCGCGACGAAGCGCATTTCATGCGGCTGCTGGGCGAGCGGCTCGCGCGCGTCGAGTTGCCGGCCGCGGTGATCGCGGTGCGGTTGAAGGCCACGCGCGTCGAATCGGTCGCGCCGCCGGCCGACGATCTTTTTCCCGAGCCGGGCGGTACGCGCGAGACGCGCGAGCGGTTGTTCGAACTGCTGGTCGCACGGCTGGGCGCGGACAACGTGCTGCGCGCGGCGCCTGTCGCCGATTACCGGCCCGAAGCCGCGAACCGTTGGCTACCGCTCGATGCGCAGGCCGGCAAGCCCGCTGCTGTTTCACCCGCCGCGCCGCCGCGTCCCGCGTGGCTGCTGGCCGAGCCGCTGCCGTTGCTGATGCGCGGCGAGCGGCCGGTATTTCATACGCCGCTCCGGATGATGTCGTCGGCCGAGCGGATCGAAGCCGGGTGGTTCGACGGGCAACTCGCTGCACGCGATTACCACGTCGCGCAGGATGAAGAGGGCGCGTGCTATTGGGTGTTCAGGGAGCGGACGAGCAGTCAGGCTGCGCCGCGCTGGTTCCTGCACGGCCTGTTCGGGTGAACGAAGATGGTTGCGGAATTCAGCTTGCTGCCCGATTACGCGGAGTTGTTCTGCCGCTCGAATTTTTCGTTCCTGCATGGCGCATCGCATGCGGAAGAACTGGTCGAGCGCGCCGACGAACTCGGCTATCGCGGGATCGCGATCACCGACGAATGCTCGCTCGCCGGCGCGCCGCGCATGCATGTCGCCGCTAAAGAGAAAGGGCTGCCGCTCGTCATCGGTTCGTATTTCGACGTCACGCCGGATGAAGTCGCACCCGGCCACGACCCGGGCCCCGGTGCGTTCGGGCTCGTGTTGCTCGCGCAGAACCGCGAAGGGTACGGCAATCTGTCCGAGCTGATTTCATGGCGGCGGATGGAGGCTCCGAAGGGGACGTACAAGCTGACGTCGCGGGTGCTGTCGGCGCCGCCAGCGAAGTTTGCACACCTGCGCGGGATGCCCGACTGCTTCGCGATTCTCGTGCCGACGTATCCGGTGCGGGCGGACGTGCTCGATGCGCAGGTCGCGTGGTTTCGCGCGACGTTCGGCGAGCGTGCGCGGCTCGGGCTCGTGCAGTTGCAGCGCGCGCTCGACGGCGTGCAGCGCGACGAGATTCGTGCGGCCGGCAAACGGCGCGGCGTGCGACTCGTCGCGCTCGGCGACGTGACGATGCACGTGCGCTCGTGCAAGCCGCTGCAGGACGTGATGACGGCGATTCGTGTCGGGATGCCGGTGGCCGAGTGCGGCTATGCGCTCGCGCCGAATGCGGAGCAGCATTTGCGTTCGCGCGGGCGGATCGCGAAGTTGTTTTCGGCGGAAGAGATTGGCGAAACCTGCGCGATTCTAGACGCGTGCGATTTCGATCTCGGCAAGCTGCGCTACGAGTATCCCGACGAGATCGTGCCGAAGGGACTCACGCCGACGCGCTATCTGGAACAGGAAACCTTCGCGGGCGCGGCCGATCGTTATCCGAACGGCATTCCGGAGAAGGTCGACAAGCAGATCCGCCATGAACTCGACCTGATCGCCCGGTTGAGTTACGAACCGTTCTTCCTGACCGTCTACGACATCGTCAAATACGCGCGCAGTCAGAACATCTTGTGCCAAGGGCGGGGTTCGGCCGCGAACTCGGTGGTCTGCTACTGCCTCGGTATCACCGAAGTGAATCCCGAGCAAAGCACGATGCTGTTCGAGCGTTTCATCAGCGAGGAACGCGGCGAGCCGCCGGATATCGACGTCGACTTCGAGCATCAGCGCCGGGAAGAGGTGATCCAGCACATCTACGAAAAATACGGCAAGGATCGCGCAGCACTCGCGGCCGCCGTTTCGACGTATCGCCCGCGCGGCGTGCTGCGTGAAACCGGCAAGGCGCTCGGCGTCGATCCGATGCTGGTGGATCGCGTCGCGAAGGGCCATCGCTGGTTCGACGGCAGCCGCGATCTGCTGCAGCAATTCGCGTCGACCGGGCTCGATCCGGCGACGCCGATCATTCAGACATGGGCCGAACTGGCGGGGCGCCTGCTCAACTTTCCGCGCCACCTGTCGCAGCATTCGGGCGGCTTCGTGATCAGCCGCGGCAAGCTCACGCGGCTCGTGCCGGTCGAAAATGCGGCGATGGACGGGCGGCGCGTGATTCAGTGGGACAAGGACGATCTCGAAGCGCTCGGGCTGATGAAGGTCGACGTGCTCGCGCTCGGCATGCTGTCGGCGCTGCATCGCGCGTTCGACCTGCGCACCGCGTGGCGCGGGCCAGCGAAGGACGGCAAGCCATTCACGCTGAAACACATTCCGCAGGATGACAAGGCAACCTACGACATGATCTGCCGTGCCGATACCGTCGGCGTGTTCCAGATCGAATCGCGCGCGCAGATGTCGATGTTGCCGCGGTTGAGGCCGCGCAACTACTACGATCTCGTCGTCCAGGTGTCGATCGTGCGGCCCGGTCCGATTCAAGGCGGCGCGGTGCATCCGTATTTGAAGCGGCGCAGGATCGTGGCCGGCGAAGAGAAGGGGGAGGTCACGTATCCGAGCGACGCGCTCAAGGAAGTGCTCGTTCGCACGCTGGGTGTGCCGATCTTCCAGGAGCAGGTGATGCAGATCGCGATCGTTGCGGCCGGTTTTACACCCGGCGAAGCGGATGACTTGCGCCGCGCGATGGCCGCGTGGAAGCGCAAGGGCAATCTCGAGAAATATCAGGACAAGATCATCAGCGGGATGCTCGAACGCAACTACACGCGCGAATTCGCCGAGCAGATCTTCGAACAGATCAAGGGCTTCGGCGAATACGGTTTCCCCGAGAGCCACGCCGCCAGCTTCGCGAAACTCGCGTACGCGAGCAGCTGGCTCAAATGCCACGAACCCGCGATCTTCCTCGCCGCGCTGCTGAACAGCCAGCCGATGGGGTTCTACCCGCCGTCGCAGCTCGTGCAGGACGCGAAGCGTCATCGCGTGAAGGTGCTGCCGATCGACGTCACGCAAAGCGGTTGGGAAGCGTCGCTCGAAGCACTGCCCGATCAGCCGCCCCCGCATGGTCAACCGGCCGTGCGGCTCGGCCTGTCGCTCGTGCGCGGCCTGAGCGAAGCCGCCGCGCGGCGCATCGAAGCCGCTCGTACCGCCGGCCCGTTCGATAGCGTCGACAGCCTCGCCCGTCGCGCGCAGCTCGAACGCCGCGATCTCGAGGTGCTTGCCGCCGCGAATGCGCTCGCGACGCTCGCCGGCCATCGCCGCGATGCGCTGTGGCAGGCCGTCGCCGCGGCGCCGGAGCGCGACCTGCTCGCCGCCGCGCCGATCGACGAGGTGGAGCAGCCCGCGCTCGGCGCGCCGTCGGAAGCCGACGACATCCTCGCCGACTATCACACCACCGGCCTCACGCTGAACCGCCACCCGGTCGCGCTGCTGCGGCCGGCCTTGCGCGCGCAGCGGCTGTCGTCGGCGGCCGAGTTGCGCGAGCGTCCCGATGGCCGGCTCGCACGCGCATGCGGGCTCGTGATCGCGCGACAGATGCCGGGCACCGCGAAGGGCGTGATGTTCATGACGCTCGAGGACGAAACGGGCTGCGTGAACGTGATCGTCCGGCCCGAACTGCTCGCGCGGCAGCGCCGCGAAACGCTCGATTCGCGGCTGCTTGCGGCGTCCGGCGTGTGGCAGGTCGTGAGCGACGTGCGGCACCTCGTCGCGCAGCATTTCGAGGATCTGACGCCGCTGCTCGGTGGCCTGCGCACGTCGAGCCGCGAATTCCACTAAGGCCGGCATGCACCGCCGGCACGCGCGCGGCACGATGGGCGCGACGGGTACGATGCCGCACGGCACGGCACGGCACGGCCACCGTCACTGTCACCGCACTACCACTCAAGACCGCAAGCCGCCCCCCATACGCTTACGGCACCACCGGCGGATGGTAAGCGAGCGTACCGGCGAGCGCCCACAGCATGAAGATCACGAGCGGCAGATGCACGACCAGTTGCGTGAACGTGAAGCCGACGATGTCGCGCGCCCGCAAGCCGAGCACGCCGAGCAGCGGCAGCATCCAGAACGGATTGATCAGGTTCGGCAACGCCTCGGCCGCGTTGTAGACCGTCACGGCCCAGCCCAGATGAACCTGCAGCAGTTTGGCCGCCTCGATCACGTACGGCGCCTCGATGATCCACTTGCCGCCGCCGGACGGCACGAAGAACCCGAGCACGGCCGAATACACGCCCATCACCGCGGGGAACGACGCATGCGACGACATCGCGACGAAGAAGTGGGCGAGGTGATCGGACAGCGGCAGCCCGGTGGGCGCGGCCGCCTTGGTCAGGATGTACGCGATCCCGCCGTACAGCGGAAACTGGATCAGCACGCCCGCGACCGACGGCACCGACCGCGCGACGGCATTGAGGAAGCGCCGCGGTCGCCAGTTCAGCAGCATGCCCAGCAGCAGGAACAGGAAGTTGTACGTGTTCAGGTTCGAGATCGCGATCAGCGGATTTTTCGTCGTGAACTCGTGCCACGCCCAGATCGCGCCGATCGCCACGATCACGATGGTGACGAGCGGGCTGTATTCGAGCCAGTCGCCCGGGCGGCTCGGGCGCGCGAGCGTGGCATGGCTTTCGTCGAGTGCAATGCCGAGCGCCGTCGCGGTCTTCGCCCGCGCGTCGTTCGGCGCGGACAGATACGCGATCAGCAGCGACGCGACGGTCAGCACCGCGGCCATCAGCATCGACTGCGGGAGAAAGATCGTCTCGGTGAACGGGATGACGCCGGAGATCGCGAGCAGCGCCTTGGGCAGGCTGTCCGGATTCGCCTGCAATTGCGACGCGGACGAACTCAAACCCAGCGCCCACGTCGCGCCCATGCCGAGATAAGCGGCCGCGCCGGCCGCGCGGTAATCCATCCGCAGATCGGTGCGGCGCGCGAGCGCACGCACCAGCAGGCCGCTGAAGATCAGGCTGATCGCCCAGTTGAACAGCGACGCGACGATGCTGACGAGCGCGACGAACGTCACCGCGGCGCGCCCGGACGCGGGCACGCGCGCAAGCGCATCGATCAGCCGCGACGCGGGCGGGGACACCGCGACGACATAACCCGAGATCGCGACGATCGCCATCTGCATCGTGAACGGGATGAGGCTCCAGAAGCCGTCGCCGAACGCCACGCCGACCCGCGTGACCGGCGCCCCGACCGCCAAGGCACCCGCCGCCACGATGATCACCGCGAGCGCGGCGAAGATATAGGCGTCCGGGAACCACTTCTCCGACCAGCGCGCCATGCCCGCAGCCATTCGTTCCAGCGCACCTTCGCGGTCCGCCGCCGGCGCGTCGCCGCGCTGCACGTCCATCAGCTCTTTCATCTCGATCTCCTTGCCCGTCACGGGTTCAATTCGCTTTTTCATGGATTTGAATGGCCGCGGCCAGATCCTCCAGCGCGGTGCCGACGGCCTTGAACACGGTGCGCTGCAGGTCGTTCGTGCGGCCCTGCGCGTCGCCCCGGCACAGCGCCGTCAGGGTCCGGCTCAGGTGCTCGGGCGCAATGACGTTGCGCGCCAGCGGGCCCAGCAGGTCGCCGGATTTTTGCGCGGCCTCGTCCGTGTCGACGTAAATCTCCGCGTGCCGGAAGCAGTCGTCGTCCGCTTCGCGCATGCGCGGCGTGAAGCTGCCGATCAGGTCCAGATGCGAGCCCGGTGCGAGCCACTCGCCGCGGACGATCGGCTCCGTCGCGAGCGTCGCGCAGGTGACGACGTCGGCACGCCGGACGCTCTCCTCGAGATGCGTGACGGGCGTTGCATCGAAACCGTCGCGGGTCAGCCGGTCGACCAGTCGCGCCACCGCTTCGCGGTCCTTGTCCCAGACCTCGACGTGCGAGATCGGCAACTGGCTGCGATACGCGAGCGGCACGAGGCTGCCGACCCGGCCGGCGCCCAGCAGCACGAGGCGCGATGCGTCGGGCCGGGCCAGATAGGTGGCAGCCAGCGCCGACGCCGCCGCGGTGCGGCGCGACGTGATTTCGTTGCCGTCCAGTTGCGCGAGCGGGCGGCCCGTTCGCCCGTCGTAGAGCACGTAGGTCGAGTGCAAGCCGGGCAGGCCGTGTTCCGCATTGCCGGGAAAGATGTTGACCGTCTTGATGCCCAGATACCCGTGGTCTTGCCACGCGGGCATGATGAGCACCGTGCCTTCGTCCGCGCTGCCGGCATGGACGACGTGCGAATGCCGCAGCGGCACGTGGCAGCCGTCGACGAATGCTTGCCGCAGGCGCGCGACCAGCGAGTCGAAATCCAGCGCGTCGCGGGTCGCGACGGCGTCGAAATGTTTCATGGTGAACCTTTCCTCGAACGGGGGTTATGCATCGATGCTGATGTCGGTTGCCGGAATGGCCTGGCAGGCGAGGCACAAGTCGGCTTCGTCCGGCCCCTGTCCGCTCAGATGCGTGACTTCGCCGGAGACGACCTTGACCGCGCAGCTCTCGCACTGTCCGACCCGGCAACCGCTCGGCAACGCGATGCCGAGGCTTTCCGCGAACGACAGCAGGCTGCCGTCGCCGGGTGTCCAGGTGGCCGTGCGGCGCGACCGCGTGAACTGCACCGCGTATTGCTTCGACGGGTCGAGCGTCGGCCGGGACGGGGACCTGAACGCTTCCTTGAAGATGTCGAACGGCGGGACGCCGCGCGCGATCAGCCCCGCCGTGATCGCCTCCATCATCGGTTCGGGGCCGCACAGGTAAAACCGCGCGCGCCGCCGGATCAGGTCGTCGGCGACCACGTCGGCCGACAGGTAGCCGTGCAGCTGAAAGTCGCGCCCCGGTATCTCGTCGCGCGGCTGGTTGTAGCAGTTGACGACGTCGAGCGTCGGCAGGCGCTGCTTCAACGTCTCGATGCGGTCGCGGAACGCGTGCGTGCTGCTGTTCAGGTTGGCATAGAAGAGCCGCGATTCCGGCGCGCGGTCCGCCAGATCGCGAATCGATTCGAGATACGAAATGAACGGCGTGATGCCGATGCCGCCCGCGAACATCACGACCGGCTGCCGCGATGCCGGCGGCACGACGAACGTGCCGCCGGGCGCACCGAGCAACACCGGATCGCCGACCTCGAGCACGCCGTGAATGTAGGACGACATCGCACCTTCGAACGCGGTGCCGTCGCGCGTCTGACCTTTCTGGTGCCGTACCGAGATGGTGTACGTGCGGCGATCGTCCTCGCGGGCGGCGCCCGTCAGCGAGTAGGCACGCGTCGTCCCGCCGTCGCCGAGCGACGGGATATGCAGCGTCACGTGCTGACCGGGCAAATAGTCCGGCAGCGCGCCGCCGTCCGCGGCCCGAAACGTGACGGTGCGTACGCCGCTCGCTTCCTCGCGTATCGCGGACACGACGAAATCCCGCAGGCCTTGCCACGGGCGGCGTGCCGGATCGACCGACGGGTCGCGCCGGATGCGGCAGCGCAAGGACCGCAGCGGCGACGAGCCGCTGACCGGATCGAGTTGCGCGGCCGACACGAGCGGGTTGAAATTGCTGTTGTCGCGGCCGCCCACGGCGAGCGCATCGAGGCCGACCTCGTCGCAGGCCTGCCACCAGCCGTACTCGGCCACGATCACGTTGCGCGCCAGTTCCGGTACGACGCGCGCCTTGAAGCGCGCCGCGCCGTTCGTCGTTTCGATCACGCACCAGTCGCCGTCGACGATGCCGTGCTCCGCCGCCAGTGCATCGTTGAGTTCCGCCACCGGGTACGGCGCGCGGCGCCGCAGGCTCGGCAGGCCGCGATGCTGGCTGTGGCAGTAGTAGCCGTTCTTCGTCGACGTCAGCGTGTACGGAAAGCGGCGGGGGTTGTCCGCGCGTGCATCGTCGCCATGCCGCGGCGGCACGTACTGCGGCACGGGCGGGTAGCCGTGACGATGCAGTTTCTCGGAATACAGTTCGACGCGCCGCGTCTCGGTGTTGAAACCGCGCATGCCGTCGGGCGTCGCCGCCGCGTATTGCCGCTCGCGCTGCGGCAACGGCCTGACGATACCTTCCGGATGGGCGCGCAGCGATGCGACGTCCAGCCCGAGCGGTTCGAGCACGTGATTCCAGCCGGCCTCGATGCTGCCGCCGAAGAACGCGTCCTGCATCCCGAGCCGCACGGCCAGCTCGAAGACGATGTCGTAATCGGCGCGGCTCTCGCCTCGCGGCGGCACCATGCGCTGCCGCAACTGCACAAGTTCGACCGCGCGCTCGTCGATCTCGAAGCCGAGCCGCAGCCCTTCGCGCTCCCACGGCGTGTTCACCGGCAGCAGGATGTCCGCATAGCGTGACGACGGCGTCTCGAACAGATCGCAGTGGACATGGAAATCGAGCGCGCAAAGCGCCTCGTGCGCGAGGCCGCCGTCCGCCTGCGACATCACCATGTTCGTGCCGAACGCGAACAGCGCGCGCACGCGGTACGGTTCGCCGTCGAGGATCGCGCGATAGACGTCGCGTGCCGTGACCCAGCCTTGCGCCGGCGGGCCGAGCGGCCGCTCCGCGAGGCCGAGCGCTTTCGCGCGTTGCTGCGGGTTCAGCATCGCGTAGCTGCTGACCGCGTTGGCCGGCTGCTTCGTCCATTCGCGGTTCGAGCCGCGCGTGTCGAACGCACCCGTCAACGCATACAACGTCGCGATGGCGCGCTCGGTTTGCGTGGCGTTGGTGTGCATGCCGACGCCGGACCACGCGTGATAGGCGATCGCCTGGTGCGGGCGCAGCATGTCGGCGGCCTTCACGATGTCGGCTGCGGCGACGCCGGTGATCGCGGCCGCCTGTTCCGGCGTATAGGCGTCGAGCGCCTTCGCATAGAGGTCGAAGGCCGGCGTGCAGTCGACTTCCATGCAGCGGCCCGCCGCATCGCGGATCGCGACGCGGCGCACGCCGGTCATCGACAGGTCGGCGGGCCGGGTCGCGGTTTCCCCGCCGGCGAGTTCCAGCCGATCGAGCGTCTCGTTCCACACCACGTAGCGGTTGTCGGACGCCTCGCCGTCGAGATCCCGCTCGCGCAGGAACCGGCCGGTGTCGGCCCGCACGAGCAGCGGGCCGTTGGTCCATTCCAGCACGAATGCATCGTCGACGTTGCCGGTCGCGATCATCTGCCGCGCGATCGCCATCGCGAGCGCGCCGTCGGTGCCGGGCTGGACGCGCAGCCACAGGTCGGCTTCCCGCGCGAGCGCGGTCGGCCGCGGATCGACGACGATCAGCCGGGCGCCGTTGCGGCGGCCTTTCGCGATCGCATCGGCCTGCGCGAGCCAGGTGTTGGCGGGATTGTTGCCCCACAGCACGATGAGCCCGGCATGCCGGTAGTCCGCGCCGGGTATGCCGCAGCCGAACGTGAACGCATGCGCGCTGTCCTTGTGCCAGTTGCAGATCTCGGTCGCGTAGCAAATATTCGGGCTCCCGAACGACCAGACGAATCGCTCGACCCAGTCGATGCTGTCGCTCATCGGCGTGCCGCTGGGCGTGGTCACGCCGAACGCGACCGACTCGGCGCCGTTTTCCCGCTTGAAATACGCGAGACGCCCGGCGATCTCGGCCAGCGCTTCGTCCCAGCCGATGCGTTGCCAGCCGGGGTCGGCGGCGTCCTTCGGTTGCGTGCGCCGCATCGGGTACAGCACGCGGTTCGGGCTATGCACGAGTTCGGGCGCCGCTTTTCCCTTCATGCACATCGCGTGGCCGGTCGGGTGCGTATCGTCGGGCCGGACCTTGATCATCATGTCGCCATGCACGACGTTGATCGTGCCGCATCGCGACCGGCACAACGTGCAATAGCCCTTCTTTTCCTGCGTCTCCATCGTCTGGCATCGTCCGGTTCATGTTTGCGACCATGCTAGGAAGCGACGGCGGCCATGACAAATTCATCCTTTCGATGGTCCGGTATATATTGAATCAATATCGCATCCCTCGATCCGTTGTACCGTTCGGGCCTCCGAGGCAGTGCTGATCCGGAGCTGCCCGGCCTTCCCGGACCTTTTCCCGTGAATACGCACATCACCCTGCGCCAGATCGAATACTTCGTGTCGGTTGCCGATACGGGGCAAATTTCGAAATCGGCCAATCTTTGTTCGGTGTCGCAATCGTCGATGACGATCGCGTTGAAGAACCTCGAGGAGGCGGTGGGCGTCACGCTGCTGCTGCGTCATCCGAAAGGCGTGCGCCTGACGCCGGCCGGCGAGCGGTTCCTGCGTCACGTCCAGCACGCGACGATGTCGATCGATCGCGCGGTCGTGGCCGCCCAGGAGGACCCGGAGCAGATCGCCGGGCATGTCCGGATCGGGATGACCGAAACCATCTCGACCTATCTGATGCCGTCGCTGATGTCCGCCATTTCCCAGCGCTTCGGCAACCTCGGCGTGAGCATCGTCGAAAGCGAACGCGAAACGATCGAGACGATGCTGATCGACGATCGCCTCGATATCGCGCTGCTGCTGGTGTCGAATACCGCGGAAGTCGGCGACCTGAAATACGAGACGATTCTGCGTTCGCCGCGCCGGCTGTGGACCCATCCGGGGCATCCGCTGCAGGACGCCCGCCGCGTCACCCTCGAGGACGTCGCGCGCGAGAACTATCTGCTGCTCGACATGGACGAGCACCTGCGCACCGTCGGCAAGTACTGGGGCAGCTACGGCGTCGCGCCGAACGTCTGGATGCAGAGCAAGTCGATCGAAGCGGTGAGAAGCCTCGTCGCGCTCGGGCACGGGGTGACGATCCTCTCGGATCTCGTTTATCGGCCGTGGTCGCTGGAAGGCAACCGGATCAGCCGCCGCAATCTCAGCGTGACGGTGCCGACGATGGACGTCGGCGCGGTATGGCGGCGGGGCGGCGCGACGTCGGCGCCGTGCCGCGCGCTGCTGGAGCTGTTCCGGTCGTGGAGAAAGACGGCCGGCTAGTGCGTCGGCCTTGCCAGGGATGCATACCAGTTGCCCAAAGTGGTTCTATCCTGGTCTGCTTTCGATGCCCGGAAACGCGGCAAATCCCTCCTTCGACCCGTCCCTTTGCATACCACTTCGGGTAAATCCCTATCCCGCACTGCGTTGTAAACAAAGGCTTTGCCGGCGCTAAAACGCTTGCCGCGCAAGGCTTTCGGCGATTTTCGCAGCGCTAATACCAGTTCGTTGACTGGTATTATGGTGGTTATATAATGCGTTCACTTTCGACGGTCACGGATCGTCGTCCGACACCCGGAGGCACATGGAAACCGGCTGGTCCGAACTGGCGCCCGACCCCCTCGACGACACGCCGCTCTATCTGCAGCTCGCCCGCAATCTGGCGAGCGCGATCCACGCCGGCGCGTGGCGGGCCGGCGAGGCGCTGCCGTCGGAGCGGCTGCTGTCGGGGTCGGTCGGCGTGTCGCGGATCACCGCGCGTCGTGCGCTCGCGCTGCTGGTCGAGCAGGGCCTGATCAAGCGGGCGCGCGGTGCGGGCAGCTTCATCACGCCGCGCGTCGCCGATCCGCTGTCGCGGCTCGTCGGCTTCACCGCGAAGATGCAGCAGCGCGGCTTCGTGCCCGATTCGGTGTGGCTGTCGCGCACACTGCGCGCCGCGAGCCGTGACGAGCTCACGCATCTCGGCCTCGCGCCCGGCGCGACGGTGGCGCGGCTCGAACGGCTGCGCCGCGCGGACGGCATCGTGATGGCCGTCGAGCATTCGACGCTGCCGGCCGCGGTGGTGCCCGATCCGCAGGCGCTCGGCGCGTCGCTGTACGAATACCTCGATACGCGCGGCATGACCGTCGTGCGCGCGCTGCAGCACTTTCGCGCGGCGAATGCCACGCACGCGATCGTGAAATGGATGGCGGTGAAGCCGGGCTCGGCATTGCTGGTGATCACGCGCGTCGGCTACGGCGCCGACCAGCGTGCGATCGAAGTGACCGAAACGTATTGCCGCGACGACTACTACGACTTCGTCGCCGAACTGAAACGCTGACGCGCGAGACTGCCCGCGCATCCCGCGCGATCGCGATGGAACGCAATCGCGCGCAATGAATCGCAACGGATTGGCACATCACGACGCGGACGCTCGCGTCACCCGATCATCAAGAGAACGTCATGCTGACTGGCAACATCCTCACCCCCGACGGCTGGATTCACGGTTCGCTCGATAGCGAGAACGGCCGCATCACCACGCTCGACGGCACGCCCGTCGATCCCGCGACGAACGACGCGCCGTACATCCTGCCCGGCTTCATCGACCTGCACGTGCATGGCGGCGGCGGCGCAGACGTGATGGAAGGCGGCGACGCGATCGAGACGATCGTCCGCACGCACGCGCAATTCGGCACGACGAGCCTGCTCGCGACGACGATGACCGCGCCGCGCGACGAGCTGATGGAAGTCGTCGCGAACCTCGGCACCGTCGCGCGGAACCGCACGCCGGGCGGCGCGCGCGTGCTGGGCGTGCATCTCGAAGGCCCGTACATCAACCCGGGCAAGCTCGGCGCGCAGCCCGACGCGGCCGTGTCGGCCGTGCTCGACGAGGTGCTGAAGTACCTGTCGATCGCGCCGATTCGCGTCGTCACGCTTGCGCCGGAAATCACGGGCCACATCGAGATCATCGGCGAGATGGCCGCGCGCGGCGTACGCGTGCAGCTCGGCCACTCGCTCGCGACCTATGACGATGCGGTCGCCGCGCTCAAGCACGGCGCATGCGGTTTCACGCACCTGTTCAACGCGATGTCGCCGCTGCATCACCGCAACCCGGGCCTCGTCGGCGCGGCGCTCGCGCACGCCGAATACGCGGAAATCATCCCTGACCTGCTGCACGTCCACCCGGGTGCGATCCGGGCGGCGCTGCGCGCGATTCCGCGCCTGTACGTCGTGACCGACAGCACGTCCGCCACCGGCATGCCCGACGGTGAATACCGACTCGGCAGCCAGCACGTGACGAAGTGCCTCGGCGGCGTGCGGCTCGCCGACGGCACGCTCGCCGGCAGCACGCTGACGATGGACCAGGCGCTGCGCAACCTCGTGTCGCTCGGCCTGCCGATCGCCGACGTGTCGAACCGGATGTCGCGCTACGCGGCCGACTACCTCGGCGTCGCAGATCGCGGCCGCCTCGAGCGCGGCGCCTGGGCCGACCTCGCGGTGTTCGATCGCGACCTGAACCTCACCGCGACCTATGTCGAAGGAGAATCGATTGTCGAATATGCTTAAGGAAGCGCGCGAGTCCGCCCAGGTCGTCGCCGCGCAGATCGCCGACACCACGCGCGTCGAAGCGCTCGCCGGCCAATTGCTCGATCACCCGCCGGCCGTCGCGCTGACGGTCGCGCGCGGCAGCTCGGATCACGCCGCCAGCTATTTCGCGAGCCTGACGATGAGCCGCCTCGGCGTGCCCGTCGCGTCGCTGCCGATGTCGGTCGCGACGCTGCAGCAGGCGCCGCTGAAGGTGCAGGACCAGCTCGCGCTCGCGTTCTCCCAGTCGGGCAAGAGCCCCGATCTCGTCAACACGATGGCCGCGCTGCGCGAAGCCGGCGCGCGTACCGTCGCCGCCGTGAACGTGCTGCCGTCGCCGCTCGCCGATGCGTGCGAGCACCAGTTGCCGCTGCTGGCCGGCCCCGAACTGTCGGTCGCCGCGACCAAGAGCTATATCGCGATGCTGTCGGCTTCCGCGCAGATCGTCGCGTACTGGCAGCGCGACGCCGCGCTGATCACCGCATTGCGCGGCCTGCCCGACGTGCTCGCGCAGGCCGGCCGGCTCGACTGGTCGCCGGCCGTCGCGGCGCTCGCGGGCGTCGAACGGATGATCGTGATCGGCCGCGGGCTGGGCCTCGCGATCGCGCAGGAAGCCGCGCTGAAGCTGAAGGAAACGTCCGGCATCCAGGCCGAGGCGTTCTCGAGCGCCGAAGTCCGCCACGGCCCGATGGAACTGATCGACCGCGACTATCCGCTGCTCGTG
>NZ_BCPO01000081.1:0-54865 GCF_016586105.1 Burkholderia sp. E168m15 | reverse complement strand
GCTGCAGCTCGCCGCCGACATGCGCGCACGCGGCGCCGCCGTGCTGCTCGCGGCGCCCGCCGGCACGCCCGGCGTATCGACGCCCGGCGTATCGGGCACCGTGCTGCCGCTCGCGCAGTCCGCCCATTCGGCGCTCGACCCGATCGCCGCCATTCTTTCGTTCTACGTGATGGCGGCGGATCTCGCCGTCGCACGCGGCCGCAATCCCGACACGCCGCGCCACCTGAACAAAGTCACCGAAACGCACTGATAGCCGAGAAAGCCGATGAGACGCGCCGAGGAATCCCAGTTGAAGAGCCCCAACCACGATCAGATCGTTCTGCTTAGCCCGTTGACGGGGCCGATCGTCGCACTGGCCGACGTGCCCGATCCGGTGTTCTCCGGCGGGATGTTCGGCGACGGCATCGGCGTCGACCCGCTCGCGGGCCGGCTTGTCGCGCCGTGCGCGGGCGTCGTGTCGCATCTCGCGCGCACCGGCCACGCGGTGACGATCACGACGCCGCAAGGCGCGGAAGTGCTGCTGCACATCGGCATCGACACCGTCGAGCTGAACGGGCAGGGCTTCATCGCGCACGTCGAAGCCGGCGCGCGCGTCGAAGCGGGCGCGCTGTTGATCGAGTTCGACCAGGACGCGGTGGCGCGAAACGCGCATTCGCTCGTGTCGGTGATCGCGATCGCGAATTCCGACGCGTTCGAGGTGGTCGAGCGCGCGAGCGGTTTCGCGACGGCCGGCGAGACGCCGTTGCTCGCGCTGCGCGGCAAGGGCGAAGCCGCCGCGCAGGCAGCGCAGGCCGGTGCGGCCGCGCACAACGAAGTGCGTCGCGAGATCGTGCTCGCGCAGCCGGGCGGCCTGCATGCGCGGCCGGCCGCGCGGGCACGTGAAGCCGCGCGCGGCTTCGACGCGACCGTCGACGTGCTGTTCGACGGCCGCAAGGCGTCGATCGCGAGCGTCGTCGGCCTGCTCGGCCTCGGCGCCGGCGAAGGCGCGACGGTCGAGCTGGTCGGCCGCGGCGCGCACGCGCAACAGGCCGTCGATGCGGTCGAGCGCGAGTTGCTGCGCGAAGCGCACGGCGAAGTGGAAGAAAAGCCGGCGCGGCTGAAATCGCCCGCGCCGCAGGCGGTCGCACGCCACGCCGGCGCGCCGATTGATCCGAACACGCTCGCCGGCGTGTGCGCGGCGCCCGGCATCGCGGTCGGCACGCTGGTGCGTCTCGACGATGCGGACATCGTGCCGCCCGAGCAGGCGACCGGCACACCGGCCACGGAAAGCCGCCGGCTCGATCAAGCGCTGAAGACGGTCGACGCCGAACTTACCGAAACGGTTCGCAGCGCGTCGGCGCGCGGCGCGGTCGGCGAAGCGGGCATCTTCGCGGTGCATCGCGTGCTGCTGGAAGACCCGACGCTGGTCGACGCGGCGCGCGACCTGATCAGCCTCGGCAAGGGCGCGGGCTTCGCGTGGCGCGCGACGATCCGCACGCAGATCGACACGCTGTCGAAACTCGACGACGCGCTGCTCGCCGAACGCGCGGCCGATCTGCGCGACATCGAGAAGCGCGTGCTGCGCGCGCTCGGCCACACGAGCGGCGCCGCGCGTGTGCTGCCCGACGAAGCCGTGCTCGCGGCCGAGGAATTCACGCCGTCCGACCTGTCGTCGCTCGATCGCGAACGCGTGAGCGCGCTCGTGATGGCGCGCGGCGGCGCGACGTCGCACGCGGCGATCATCGCGCGGCAGCTGGGCATCCCGGCGCTGGTGGCGGTCGGCGATGCGCTGTACGCGATTCCGGACGGCACGCAGGTGGTCGTCGATGCGAGCGCGGGCCGGCTCGAACACGCGCCGACCGCGCTCGACGTCGAGCGCGCGCGGCACGAGCGCCAGCGCCTGGACGGCGTGCGCGAGGCGAACCGGCAACAGGCCGGCGAGGCGGCCGCGACCATCGACGGCCGCGCGATCGAGGTCGCCGCGAACATCGCGACGCTCGACGATGCGAACACCGCGGTCGACAACGGCGCGGACGCGGTCGGCCTGCTGCGCACCGAACTGATGTTCATCCATCGCCAGGCCGCGCCGACGGCGGTCGAGCACCAGCAGAGCTACCAGTCGATCGTCGACGCGCTGCAGGGCCGCACGGCGATCATCCGCACGCTCGACGTCGGCGCGGACAAGGAAGTCGACTACCTGACGCTGCCGCCCGAACCGAACCCGGCGCTCGGCCTGCGCGGCATCCGTCTCGCGCAGGTGCGCCCCGATCTGCTCGACGATCAACTGCAGGGCCTCCTTGCGGTGAAGCCGTTCGGCGCGGTGCGCATCCTGCTGCCGATGGTGACCGACGCGGGCGAGCTCGTGCGGTTGAAAAAGCGCATCGACGAATTCGCGCATGCGCAGGGCCGCACCGAGCCGATCGAGGTCGGCGTGATGATCGAGGTGCCGTCGGCCGCGCTGCTGGCCGATCAGCTCGCGCAGCACGCGGATTTCCTGTCGATCGGCACCAACGACCTCACGCAATACACGCTCGCGATGGACCGCTGCCAGGCCGATCTCGCCGCGCAGTCCGACGGCCTGCATCCGGCCGTGCTGCGCCTGATCGACATCGCGGTGCGCGGCGCCGCGAAACACGGCAAGTGGGTGGGCGTCTGCGGCGCGCTCGGCGGCGATCCGCTCGCGGTGCCGATCCTGGTGGGCCTCGGCGTGACCGAACTGTCGGTCGACCCGGTGTCGGTGCCGGGCATCAAGGCGCGTGTGCGCCGTCTCGATTACCCGTTGTGCCGTCAGCGCGCGCAGGATCTGCTCGCGCTCGATTCGGCACAGGCAGTAAGGGCAGCAAGCCGCGAGGTCTGGCCGCTCGACTGAGCGTCGACGGCAGGTTCGCGGCCCGTTTCACGACGAAGAAGGCAAGTAGGTCAACGACGATTAACGACGATTAATGACGAGACATGGATTGGAGGACTGAATGAACGGGAATCCGTTTCTGAAAATACAGGGCCTGGGCCGGGCACTGATGCTGCCGATCGCAGTATTGCCGGTCGCCGGCATCCTGCTGCGACTCGGCCAGCCGGACGTGTTCAACATCAAGATGATCGCCGACGCCGGCGGCGCGATCTTCGACAACCTGCCGCTCCTGTTCGCGATTGGCGTGGCGGTCGGCTTCGCGAAGGACAACAACGGCGTGGCGGCGCTCGCGGGCGCGATCGGTTACCTGATCGAAACCGCGATCATGAAGGACATCGATCCCAAGCTGAACATGGGCGTGCTGTCCGGGATCATCGCGGGGGTCGTCGCGGGCCTGCTGTACAACCGCTACAAGGACATCAAGCTGCCGGACTACCTCGCGTTCTTCGGCGGCAAGCGCTTCGTGCCGATCATCACCGGGCTGGTCTGCGTGATATTGGGCATCGCGTTCGGGTACGTGTGGCAGCCGATCCAGCATGCGATCGACGCGGCCGGCCAGTGGCTGACGACGGCGGGCGCGATCGGTGCGTTCGTGTTCGGCTTCCTGAACCGCCTGCTGCTCGTCACCGGCCTGCACCACATCCTCAACTCGCTCGCGTGGTTCGTGTTCGGCAACTTCACGCCGCCCGCCGGCGGCGAGATCGTGCACGGCGACCTGCACCGCTTCTTCGCGGGCGACCCGACCGCGGGCACCTTCATGGCGGGCTTTTTCCCGATCATGATGTTCGGCCTGCCGGCCGCGTGTCTCGCGATGCTGCACGAAGCACCGAAGGAGCGCCGCGCGATGGTCGGCGGCCTGCTGCTGTCGATGGCGCTGACGTCGTTCCTGACCGGCGTGACCGAGCCGATCGAATTCAGCTTCATGTTTCTCGCGCCGGTGCTGTACGTGATCCACGCGGTGCTCACCGGGCTGTCGCTCGCGATCTGCCAGATCCTCGGCGTGAAGCTCGGCTTCACGTTCTCGGCCGGCGCGATCGACTACGTGCTGAACTACGGGCTGTCGACGAAGGGCTGGATCGCGATCCCGCTCGGCATCGCGTACGGCGTCGCGTACTACGGGCTGTTCCGCTTCTTCATCCGCAAGTTCAACATGGCCACGCCGGGCCGTGAGCCGGCCTCGGCCGATGCGGCCACGGAGTCGTACGCACCGGGCGGCTTCGTCGCACCGGCCGCGGGCGCGGCTGCGACGGCTGCCGCACCTCGTGCGCAACGCTACATCGCCGCACTCGGCGGGGCCGGCAACCTGTCGGTCGTCGACGCGTGCACGACGCGCCTGCGCCTGACCGTCGTCGATCCGGAGCAGGTATCGGAGCCGGCACTGAAGTCGATCGGCGCGCGCGGCGTGCTCAAGCGCGGCGGCAACAGCGTGCAGGTGATCATCGGGCCCGAGGCCGACATCATTGCCGACGAGATGCGCGCCGCGATTGGTGGCGGTGCGACCGGTGCCGCATCGGCCGCGCCGGCTGCTGCCGCGCAGCCCGTCACGGGCGCGGCCGCCGGCCCGCTCGATCCGGAACCGACCCGCTGGCTCGCGGTGTTCGGCGGGGCGACCAACGTCGCGTCGCTCGATGCGGTGGCCACCACGCGCCTGCGCGTGGTCGTGCGCGACCCGTCGGCGGTCGATCGCGAGCGTCTCGGCGCGCTCGACGTCGCATGGGTGTCGCTCGATACGTTCCACATCGTCTGCGGCAACGCGGCGGCACGCTATGCCGAACAGCTCGGCGCGCGCCTGCCGCCGTCGGGCGGCGGGGCGGCGGCACAACCGGCGTGATGCGGTGAGGCCGGCCTGATCGATCCGCGCGGCGGATACGGGCCGGCGGTCAACAGAGGTCAAAGGAAAACGGCTTGCGACGTGTGCGTCGCAAGCCGTTTTTGCTTTGGCGAAGGCCGTGTGCGATAAGTGTGCGATAAGCGATGCGTGGGTCCGCATCGCCTGCCGCTCAACTGCCTGGCCGTTCACCCGTTCACGGATTCGTCAGCGTGAAGGTCGGCTTCCGGTAGCCGACCCCGGCGCGCTCCAGCTTCGGCAATTCGCGTTGCGTGAGCAGCGTCGCGAAGCCGGCCCAGTCGCGCTGCAGCGCGGCGATGTCGACATGATGCGTGTCGCCGCGCTTGAAGCGCACGCCGGCCGCATACGGCAGCTCCCAGTCGGCCCGGTGCCACGCGCGCTCGGCCAGCGCGAGCAGCCGCGGATAGGTCATGTATTCGAGGAAGGTGTCGTTGCGCATCACCTCGCCCCACGCCTGGCCCTGCATGCCTTCGATGCGCGGCGCGGGGCCCGTGCCCGTCACCTCGAACGGGTTGCCGTCGCGGTCGCCCATCACTTCTGCGTTCTGCGGCAGGTTCTCCGGCGCGAGCGAGAACACCTTGTACTCGTCGGTCGCGTGCGAGCCCCAGTAGTAGCCGCGCTCGCGCGGATTGAGCGTGTACGGGAAGTCGAAGTACAGGTAGTCGGGCAGCGCGAGCACCGTCTGGTAGCCCTTGCCGCTCAGGTCGCGCGCGCTGTCCGACGCACCCCAGAAGATCGTGTCCCACAGCGACACCATCACGTGGCGCGTGCTGAAATCCTGCGGCCCGTTCGCATGCTTGATGCCGTCCTGCCACGCGGCCATCGTGCCGATCCCGTTCGCGTTGACCGCCGCACTCACCTGTTTCGCGAAACGCGTCGGCAGCTCGTCGATCGACTTGATCTCGCCGCGCTGGAGCAGCGCCGTGCAAGCCGGCGACCGTGCCCACGGCTTGTCCTGCGCGGCGAGATCGATGCGCCCCTTGTTCGGATCGGTGCCGTTGAGCGCCTGGAAGCCGCCGCCGAGGAAGATGTTCTTCGCTTCGTCGCCGCCGTAGTGCCAGGTCTGCAGCGGCGCCTGCGCGTCCGCGTGCATCGCCGCGATCTCGCGGATCACCTTCGACGCGAAGTTGAGCGCGCCCGGCACGCACGGGTTCAGGTCGCTGCGCCGATCGTAGAACTGCACCGTCGTCAGGTTCGTCGTGTCCGGCGGGTCGAGCAGCCGGTACGCGTTCGCTTCCTGCTCGCGGCCCGCCGCATGCAGCCGCCGGTAGCGCGCCTCCATCGTCACGACGGCCGCGCGCGCATGCGCGGGCATGTCGATCTCGGGGATGATCTGCACGAAGCGCGCGGCCGCATAGCGCACGAGCGCCACGTAGTCGTCGCGCGTCAGGTAGCCGCCGCCCGAGCGATTGTCGGGGCCGGAGCCGAGCTGCGGCAGCAGGCAGCGCGTCTCGCTCGGGTCGTGGCAGCGGCGCGAGCCGATCTCGGTCAGCTCGGGCAGGCCGGGAATCTCGATGCGCCAGCCTTCGTCGTCGGACAGATGCAGGTGCAGGCGGTTGAGCTTGTACGCGCTCATCTGGTCGATCAGGCGGCGCAGCGTCGCCGGCTGCTTGAAGTTGCGCGCGAGGTCGACGTGCATGCCGCGATGCGTGAAGCGCGGTGCATCCTCGACGAGCATCGCCGGGATCGGGCCGCCGCCGGCCGGCGCGAGCGAGTAGAGCGTCTGTACGCCGTAGTAGAGGCCCGCGCGATCGTAGCCTTCGATCAGCACGCCGCGCGGCCCGATCGCGAGCCGATAGCCGCCCGGTGTCGCGATGTCGGCCGGCAGCCGGCGCGGCGCGACGAAGCCGCGCACCGGCACGCGAGCGCCGTCGAGCCCGAGGGTCGTCGCGCGCTCGTGCAGCGCCGCGACCTGCGCGTCCGGCAGATCCTGCAGCGCGAGTTCGACGCCGCGCAGCTCGAGCGTGCCGGGCAGCGGCAGTTCGCGCTTCACGCTGGGCAGCGCGCGGCCCGGATCGGGTCGTGCGGCCACCGGCGGCGCGTTGCCGGTCGAGTTGTTCTGCGCGTCGGCCGGCAGCGATTCGACGTAGCGCAGCTCGTTGTCGGTGTCGTTGTAGCGCAGCACGGCCGGCGGTGCGCCGTCGACGACGACGTACGGACGCGGAATCACGTCGCTGTAGCGCAGCAGCCAGTATTCGGCGACGAACGGCAGCTCGATGCGCTCGCCGGGCGCGAGCCGCACCGAGCCCGGCTGCGGCGTCAGTTCATACAGGTCGCCGGTGAGCCGCCGCAGCGCGAAGCCGGGCCGGTCGATCCGCAGCAGGCGGCGGATGCTGTGCAGATAGAGCTTCCAGCCGCCGTCGGCGATCGCCTGGTGGCCGCGGTTCTGCAGGATCAGGCGGCCGGTCGCGCAGGCCGCGCCGTCGGCGCCGAGATCGGCGCACGGCACGCCGGCCGCGGCCGCGTGGTTGTTGTCGACGGCGACGCGCAACGCGAGGCCGTTCGACAGCTGCGTCGCGAGGCTGGCTGCTTGTGCGGTGGCCGCCGGCGCGGCGCCGGCGTTCGCGTTGGCGGCGCCCGACGCCGGTACCGCGGCGATCGCGGCAGGCGGCAACACCGCGATCAACAGGCCGGCAATGAGGGATGGCAAGGTACGCTTCATTCGAACTCCTGAGAAAAAGGGGGCGTAGCGACGCCGTGACGCGACGTCGCTGCGATCGGGTCTTTCAGTGGAGCCTGCGGGAGATACCGGCACGCGAGGCGATGCGGCTGCACCACGTGCATTCGGCACGCGGGAGCGTGCGTTACGGAACGGGCGGCGGGCATGCGTGCCGATCGGATCGGCGCGGCGGCGTGCGCGGATTCATCGGCGGCCCATGGCGTTCGCCGCGGCGACGAGGCGGCCACGGCCGGCGGCGCTCGGTTGGCCGCGCACGAGCGCGACGACGGCGCGCGCCGTGGCGCACGGACGTCGAGATGACGCGCAGGCGCACGCCACACACGGGATTCGCATGTCTCCCCCACCCAGAAGGATTCGGCCTGTCAGCGGCCGTGTCCAACGATCTTATGAAACCTTTTATTGGTATTCAAGTGGTATCAATCTGGCGCTAAATTGGCATCGCCGGGCGACGCCTGCCAGCGCGGACAGGACGAAAAAAAACCTCGCACGAAGCGAGGTTCTTTTCCCTTCCGGGCGGCGCCGGTGCGTCAGTCGCGCCGCGCACGCACGGGCGCTTCCTGCGTCTTCTGCCGCGCTTCGAGCCACATCGCGTTGACGATGCCGAACGACAGCGCGACGCCGATACCGAGAATCCAGCTGAAATACCACATGATCCGACTCCTTGCGAAACGGTGGGCGAGGGCGCCCGCGCACCCCGGCCCGGTTCAATGCGTCAATACATCGAGTGCGTGTTCTCTTCGAGCGTCTGGTGCGTGACCTTGCCGCGCATCACGCGATACACCCAGCTCGTGTAGAGCAGCACGATCGGCAGGAACACGATCACCGCGAACAGCATCACCTGCAGCGTCATGTGGCTCGACGTCGAATCCCACACGGTCAGGCTGCTGCGCGGGTCCAGCGACGACGGCATGATGAACGGGAACATCGAGAAGCCCGCGGTCAGGATCACGCCGGTGATCATCAGGCCCGTGCAGAAGAACGCCGTCTTCTCCTGCTTCGAGCCGGCGAGCAGCAGCGCCAGCACGCCGCCCGCGATCCCGACGACGGGCGCCGCGATCATCCACGGATAGTCGCCGTAGTTCGCGAGCCACAGGCCCGAACCGGCGGCGACGTCCTTGAGCAGCGGGTTCGCGACGGTGTCGGTCGGCGCCGCATGGGTGATGTGGAAGCCGCCGATATAGGAGGCTACCAGCACACCGGCCAGCACGAACAGCACGACCGCGAGGAACGACGCGACGCGCAGCGCGATCGACGCACGGCGCGCGATCACGCCGTCGGTCTTCATCTTGATGAACGCGGCGCCGTGCGCGACGAGCATCGTGAGGCTGACGAGCCCGCACAGCAGCGCGAACGGGTTCAAGAGCGCCCAGAAGCCGCCGTAGTAGGTCACGCGCAGGTCGCTGTCGAACTTGAACGGCACGCCCTGCAGCAGGTTGCCGAACGCGACGCCGAACACCAGCGCCGGCACGAAGCCGCCGGCGAACAGGCCCCAGTCCCAGCCCGCGCGCCAGCGCGGGTCCGGCCGCTTGCTGCGGTAGTCGAAGCCCACCGGCCGGAAGAACAGCGCGAACAGCACGAGCAGCATCGCGAAGTAGAAGCCGGAGAACGACGCCGCATAGACGAGCGGCCAGGCCGCGAACATCGCGCCGCCGGCCGTGATCAGCCACACCTGGTTGCCTTCCCAGGTCGCGCCGACCGTGTTGACGATGATGCGGCGCTCCTCGTCGGTCTTGCCGAGGAACGGCAGCAGCGCGGTCGCGCCCATGTCGAAGCCGTCGGTGACGGCGAAGCCGATCAGCAGCACGCCGACGAGCAGCCACCAGATCAGCTTGAGAGTTGCATAGTCCATAGCGATTCCTTGTTCGGTTGCGAGGGCGTGCTCAGACCGCGGCCCGCTCGCCGGCAGCGGCGAGCTCGTGGTGATAGCGGCCGGTATGCAGCGACGACGGGCCGAGGCGTGCGTACTTGAACATCAGCTTGATCTCGATGACGAACAGCGCGGTGTAGAACAGGATGAAGCCGGCGAGGCTCAGGTACAGGTCGCTCGGCTGCAGGCTCGACGCGGACAGGTGCGTCGGCAGCACGCCGGCGATTGTCCACGGCTGGCGGCCGAGCTCGGCGACGATCCAGCCGAATTCGATCGCGATCCACGGCAGCGGGATCGCCCACACCGCGTAGCGCAGGAACCAGCGGCGGTTGTCCTGCAGCAGTTGCCGCCGAGCGCAGAACCAGAACGCGGCAACGAACGTCGCGACGAACAGGAAGCCGAGGAACACCATGATCCGGAACGAGAAGAACACCGGCGCGACGGGCGGGATCGTCTTCTTCGCGGCGGCCTTGATCTGCTCGGGCGTCGCGTCGGTCACGTTCGGCGTGAACTGCTTGAGCATCAGCCCGTAGCCGAGATACTGCTTGTGCTGGTCGAACAGCGCGCGGGTCGCGTCGCTCGTGTCGCCCTGCTTGAGCTTCTGCAGCGCGCCGTACGCGATCATCCCGCTCTGGATGTGCTCCTCGCTGTGCTTCGCGAGATCGCGCAGGCCGATCACCGGTTCGTCGATCGAGCGCGTCGCGATCAGGCCGAGCGCGTACGGGATCTTGATCGCGTAGTCGGTGCGCTGTTCCTCCTGGTTCGGGATGCCGATCAGCGTGAACGACGCGGGCGCCGGCTGGGTTTCCCATTCGGATTCGATCGCGGCGAGCTTCATCTTCTGCACTTCGCCGGTCGTATAGCCCGATTCGTCGCCGAGCACGATCACGCAGAGCGTCGCCGCGAGGCCGAAGCCGGCCGCGACCGCGAACGAGCGCAGCGCGAAATCGACGTCGCGCTTCTTCAGCAGGTACCACGACGACACGCCGAGCACGAACATCGCCGCCGACACGTAGCCGGCCGACACCGTGTGCACGAACTTCACCTGCGCGACCGGGTTGAACAGCACGTCGAACAGGCTCGTCATCTCCATGCGCATCGTCTGGTAGTTGAACTCGGCGCCGACCGGGTTGTTCATCCAGCCGTTCGCGACGAGGATCCACAGCGCCGACAGGTTCGAGCCCAGCGCGACGAGGAACGTGACGATCAGGTGCTTGACCTTCGACAGGCGGTTCCAGCCGAAGAAGAACAGGCCGACGAACGTCGATTCGAGGAAGAACGCCATCAGGCCTTCGACCGCGAGCGGCACGCCGAAGATGTCGCCGACGTAGTGCGAGTAGTACGACCAGTTCGTGCCGAACTGGAATTCGAGCGTGATGCCGGTCGTCACGCCCATCGCGAAGTTGATCCCGAACAGCTTGCCCCAGAACTGGGTCATGTCCTTGTAGACCTGTTTGCCGGTCATCACGTAGACGGCTTCCATGATGACGAGCAGCCAGGACAGGCCGAGCGTCAGCGGCACGAACAGGAAGTGGTAGAGCGCCGTGATGCCGAACTGTAGGCGTGACAGATCGACGACTTCACTACTTATCATGGTGGTCTCCCTCGGTAGAGGCGGGCGCCGGCACCGAGAGCAGCTTCTCGGCGACGGCGGCAGGCGGCAACGACATGTGCTCGGCCTGCGGATGATTGAAGAATGCGTATTTGAGCGACATCAGGAGGATCAGCTTGACGATCAGCACCAGGGTGATGTCGCGGGCGAGGGTCGGTCCGCGTGCCCACGCGGCGATGCGCGCACGCCAGCCGATCGTGCCGGCCGGCCGCGAGGGCGGCGCAGGCTCTTTATTGATCGAGATCAAGGCGATTATCCTGAATCGATTTACGTCGGATTGGGGGCGACTTTACGTCGGATTTATGACGGCCGTGAAGCTGTTTTAATCCTTGTGCGCCTGACATGCCAATTTTAAAAGGACTGCTTTCCGATGCCGAGTGCTGCGCTGCGGCAGACCGTCGCGAAACGCGGGGTAAAAATTGAGGTGGATCAAGGTTATGCGGAAGGGCACCGCAAATGGCGTAATACCCGATGAATCAGGTCAATTAATCGGCGAAGAAACGGAGCGTGAAACGCGTTGAAAAGCGGGGGAAAAGCAGCGGAAAAACGGACGAAAAAAAACCGCTGCCGGGGCAGGCAGCGGTTTTCGATGAAGCGCTCTAAATCGCTGGGATTTACGAGTATTCGGCGAGGGCCGTGCGCATCTTCTTCATCGCGCTCGCTTCGATCTGGCGGATGCGTTCCGCCGACACACCGAACTCGGCGGCGAGATCGTGCAGCGTCGAGCCGCCCGAGCCGTCGTCGTCGACGTGCAGCCAGCGCGCCTCGATGATGCGGCGGCTGCGCGCGTCGAGCGCGTCGAGCGCCTGCGCGATGCCGTCCGTCTGCAGCATGTCGCGCTGACGTGCGGCCAGCACGGCGGTCGGCTCGTTGTGCGAGTCGGCCAGGTAGGCGATCGGCGCGTACGACTCCTCGCCGTCTTCCACCTGGCCTTCGAGCGCGATGTCGCCGCCCGACAGGCGCGTTTCCATCTCGGTGACTTCCTCGCGCTTGACGTTGAGCTCCTGCGCGAGGCCGTCGATTTCCTCGGGCGTCATCGCCTGCATGCTCTTCTTGTGGCTGCGCAGGTTGAAGAACAGCTTGCGCTGCGCCTTCGTGGTCGCGACCTTCACCATGCGCCAGTTGCGCAGGATGTACTCGTGGATCTCGGCCTTGATCCAGTGAATCGCATACGACACCAGGCGCACGTTTTGCGCCGGGTCGAACCGCTTCACGGCTTTCATCAGGCCGATGTTGCCTTCCTGGATCAGGTCGCCGTGCGGCAGGCCGTAGCCGAGATAGTTGCGCGCGATCGACACGACGAGACGCAGGTGCGACAGCACGAGGCGGCGCGCCGCGTCGAGGTTGTTGTCCTCGCGGAATTCGGTTGCGTAGCGGCGTTCCTCTTCGGCGGTCAGCAGCGGAATGCGATTGACGGCCTGGATGTACGCGTCGATGTTGCCGAGCTGGCCGGGCAACATCGATTGGGCTGCGAGCGCCAGCGAGCCTGCCGATTCGGCCTTGGCCGGCGTCGGGCTCAGCGTGTTCGGGAGGGTCAGGGCGTGGCTCACTAAAAAACTCCTTTGGAATCAGGGACAAACCCCGGTCTCGAATGAGATTCCGTGGGTCATCTTAGCACTCCCGCAATACGAGTGCTAATTCCTTAGAGCGGGCGGGGGCATCGGAGTTCCCGGTTTTTCTATCGAATCGGTTGAGTCGATAGTCTATTCTGCGACAGGGGCGGCGCCGTGAAGTTCCGTAAGCCGTTGTTTCTGATGGGAATCAGTAGACGATTTCGATTTTTGTCGTTTTGGAAGCAAACAATTTCGCTTCGTGATGCCGATCCGAAAAGTCCTTTACCATACCATTCAGTTCGCTCGGGCCCGGCCGTTGCGGCAGGCTCCATTCAACCCACAAAGTTGGAGTGTCAGATGAACAATAAGAAGAATCGCCGGCCCGGCAGCCGGCTGGTGCTGCATGCGATGCTGGCAGCGTCTCTTCTGGGCGGATCCGGTGCGGCTTTCGCGGATCGATGGGGGATCCAGGCGGGCGGCGGGTTTTCGGATCGTCGCGGGATCGACAAGGCCGATATCGGCGTCGTATGGGACCCGGGCTGGAACTGGTGGGAAATCGGCGGCTGGCACTTCGCGTTCGTCGTCGAAGGGCACGCCGGCTACTGGCACACGGGCGGCAACGTCCACGGCAACATCGGCGAGTTCGGCGTCACGCCGATGTTCCGTTTCATCAAGAGCAGCGGGCAGATTCGCCCGTTCATCGAGGCGGGCGGCGGCGTCCGGCTTCTGACGCACCCGACGATCTCGGACAATTTCTCGCTGTCGACCGCGTTCCAGTTCGCGCCGACGGGCGGCGTGGGCGTGCAGTTCGGCCAACGGCAACAGTATCAGGTCGGCTACCGTTTCGAACATGTGTCTAACGCGGGTATCAAAGAGCCGAATCCTGGTATAAATTTCCACCAGTTCTACCTGCAGTACAACTTCTGATCCGTACGCCCGTGCAAGGCGGGCGCGTTGCCGAGGAGTCAGGCGATGGCGAAGGTGGTCGATGCGATCCGCGCGCTCGAGCGCGACCGGTTCCGGGCGATGGTGGACGGCGACGGGGAGGCGCTCGCCGCGCTGCTGTCGGACAAGGTGTTTTTCGTCCATACCAACGGCAAGCGCGAAACCAAGCAGCAGTTCATCGACGCCATCGTCGCCGGCCGCCGCCGCTATCGCCAGATCGAAATCCAGTCGCAGGACGTGCTGCCGGTCGGCGACGAGACCTGCGTCGTCACCGGCCGCGCGTTGATCGAGATGGAAACGAACAACGGCGGCCTCGTCTTCCCGATTGCCTATACGTCCGTCCACACGCACGACCAGGGCCGCTGGTGCCTGTTCGCGTGGCAGGCGACGCGGTGCGCGACCGAGACGTGAGCGCGGGTGACGCGCCTTTTCATGTCCCGACCGAAGCGGCCTTCTGAGCCGCTTTTTGCTGCCTCGTGCGGCGCGGATCGCGCGGCGCACGGGCGGTCACGCACCGCTCGCTGACCTTTCAACCCTGCATCGAAGCCCGGTGCTCAGGCCGCCGCGCGTCGATCGGCGCAGTGCCATGCCGAGCGGTTGATCGCGCTGACGACCGCATCGAGTGCCGCGCTCGCCGCATCGGCGTGCACGCCGACCCCGTGCCGCAGCGGCGCGTCGCCGACCCGGCAGCCGACCGATACCGCGATCCGGCCGTCCGCGGTGCGCGTGTGTTCGCACGACGCGACGTCGATCGCGGCGCCGGCGGCCGTCGCAAATGCCGCGGCGAAACGTCGCACGGCGTCGTCGGGCGTCGCGTCGGCGGCGGGCGCCACCGCGATCTCGCGGTTTTGCCAGCGCGCGCCGCTGCCATGGCGTGCGGCCGGGCCGTCGGTCTCGAAGAATTCGCGGGAGAACAGCGCGCAGATCGCGTCGCCCGTCACTTCCTCGCCCGACGCGTCGGCGAGCGTCTGCACCGCATGACTGAACTCGATCTGGACGCGGCGCGTCGGCGTGAAGCCCATCCCGCGCTCGAGCAGGAACGTCGCGCCGCCCTTGCCAGACTGGCTGTTCACGCGGATCACCGCGTCATAGCTGCGGCCGAGGTCGGCCGGGTCGATCGGCAGGTACGGCACCTCCCAGATCGCATCGGGGCGCTGCTGCGCGAAGCCCTTGCGGATCGCGTCCTGGTGCGAGCCCGAGAACGCGGTGAACACGAGGTCGCCCGCGTACGGGTGGCGCGGATGCACGGGAATCTGGTTGCAGCGCTCCACGACGCGGCGCACCGCGTCGATGTCGGAGAAATCGAGGCCCGGGTCGATGCCTTGCGTGTAGAGGTTCAACGCGAGCGTGACGAGATCGACGTTGCCGGTGCGCTCGCCGTTGCCGAACAGGCAGCCCTCGATGCGGTCGGCGCCCGCGAGCAGCGCGAGTTCGGCCGCCGCGACCGCGGTGCCGCGATCGTTGTGCGGATGCACGGACAGCACGATGCTGTCGCGATACGCGAGGTTGCGGTCCATCCATTCGATCTGGTCGGCGAACACGTTCGGGGTCGCGGCCTCGACGGTGGCCGGCAGGTTGACGATCATCTTGTGGTCGCGGGTCGGGCGCCACGTCTGCGCGACCGCGTCGCAGATCTCGCGCGCGAACGTCAGCTCGGTCATGCTGAAGGTTTCCGGCGAGTACTGGAAGGTCCAGCGGGTATCGGGGCGCGCGGCCGCGTGTGCCTTGATGATGCGCGTGCCGTCGATCGCGAGCGCCTTCACGTCGCTCTTCGACATCCCGAACACGATGCGGCGGAACGACGGGCAGACCGCGTTGTACAGGTGCACGATCGCGCGCGGCACGCCTTCGAGCGCATCGAACGTACGGGCGATCAGGTCTTCGCGAGACTGCACGAGCACCTCGATCGTCACGTCGTCGGGAATCCGCTTGTCGTCGATCAGCTTGCGCACGAAATCGAAGTCGGTTTGCGACGCCGACGGAAAACCGACTTCGATCTCCTTGAACCCGATGGCGACCAGCATTTCGAAGAACTCGAGCTTCTGCTCGATGCTCATCGGCTCGATCAGTGACTGGTTGCCGTCGCGCAGGTCGGTGCTCATCCACACGGGCGCACGCTCGATGGTGCGGGCCGGCCAGCGGCGGCCATTGAGGCGGACGGGCTCGAACGGACGGTATTTGTCTTGCGGATTGCGCATCATCTTCTGGACCTCGGGTCTCAAGTCGCGAGCGAAGACGGGCGGCATGGGCGACGGTTGGCGCTGCCTCGCACCCGGCGCGCGATGGCGCCGCGGATGCGGATGATCTTCGCGAATCGGCCGACGGATGGACGGACGAATGCTGACGACTTCGGGTTGTAAAAACTGCGAGAGGGGTACTGCGAGGAACTGCTGGGAGGACCGTGCGGACGGCACACGGCGCTACGACAGCCTTAGGCTAGTCGTAGCGATAGCGGCCGCGCTAGGCGGCCGGAGGTAATTCGGAGGGGGTTCGGAAAGGAACGCATGACGGTCACTCTATGCCAGGATGCGCCCGCGTGTCAAATGTCGGGATAAAGGGGCAGGTCGTCGTCGCGCCGTCAGCGCGCGATGCGGGCGATCTGCACGATCGTCGCGACCTGCCGCGCCACGGTGTCGGGCACCGGCACCTCGCCGCGCAGCACGGCGTCCGTCCACGCGGCCGTGGTCGCCGCATCGCGCGACTCGGGCAGCGCGACGGGCGGCGCGTCGGTCGACGAACGCTCTGCATCGATCAGCGTGTCGCACACGCCGTCGTGCAGCCAGTCGACCTGCACCTGGCGCCGCGTGTCGGCCACCGCTTCGCCTTCGGTGCCGCGCGCGAGCAGCGCGCCGCCGAGCGCGGCGTCCGGATGATCGCGGAACAACTGCGCGAGGCTGTCGCGGTACGGCGGATGCGTGTAGTTGACGAGCCGCAGCCCGGCCGGCGCGAACGGCTGCAGGATCTTCACGAGCGTATGCGTGGAGTTGCGCACGCCGAGCACGCCGCGCATCGACAGCAGGCGCGCGATGCGCGGCGCCAGCACGTCGATCGGTGCGAACGCGACGCGGCGTTCCGCGAGCGTATCCTCGATCGCATCGTGCGACGTCGACGGCGCGAGCGACAGCGCCGAGAAGATCTCGGCGCTCGTCACGCGGCCCGGGTCTTGCTCCACCCCGTGCACGAGCACCGGCACGCCTTCGCGCGCGAGCAGCAGCGCGAGCAGCGGCACGAGGTTCGGCTGCTTGCGCGCGCCGTTGTAGCTGGGGATCGAGACCGGGCGGAACGCGGCGTCCTGTACGTGCACGGGCTCGAACGACGCCTGCGCGGCGGCGAGCATCGCGGCCAGCTCGTCGGCGGATTCGCCCTTCAGCCGATAGGCGATCAGGATCGCGCCGAGTTCGACGTCCGACACGCGCGCATCGAGCATCGCGCGATAGAGCGCGAACGTGTCCTCGGCGGACAGGGCGCGCGCGCCGTTCGGGCCGCGGCCGATTTCCTTGATGAAGCGGGCGCAAGGGAACGGAGCGGCGGCGGGATCGTGGGAAGCGGTCATCGGAACGTGGGGCGGGCGGCCGGCATCGGGCCGCGCGGTGAGCGGTAAGGAATGCCCCGAGTATCGCACGGGCGCGGCCGTGCATCGCGCCGCGCTACACTCTGCTTCCCGGCGGCGCGCGCACCGCTGCGCCGCGCGCCCATGCCGCCGCCGGCCGAATACGACCAAAGAGAGACATCCCATGAAGCTCTACAGCTATTTCCGCAGTTCCGCGTCGTACCGCGTGCGGATCGCCTTGAACCTCAAGCAACTGCCGTTCGACTATGCGCCCGTGCACATGCTGCGCGACGGCGGCGAGCAACTGAAGGACGCGTACCGCGCGCTGAACCCGGATGCGGTCGTGCCCACGCTGATCGATGGCGATGCGACGCTGCAGCAGTCGCTCGCGATCATCGAATATCTCGACGAAACCCATCCCGAGCCCGCGCTGCTGCCGAAGCAGCCGGTCGATCGCGCGTATGTGCGGGCGGTCGCGCTGCAGATCGCATGCGAAATCCACCCGCTCAACAACCTGCGCGTGCTGAAGTACCTGAAGCACACGCTGAAGGTGCCGGAGGAAGCAAAGAACGCGTGGTACCGGCACTGGATCGAGGCGGGCTTCGACACGCTCGAGACGCGTCTCGCGAACGATCCGCGCACCGGCAAGCTGTGCTTCGGCGACACGCCGACGCTCGCCGACGTATGTCTCGTGCCGCAGGTGTTCAATGCGAACCGCTTCTCGATCGACACGACGCGTTTCCCGACGATCCAGCGGATCGTCGACCATGCGGCGACGATCGATGCGTTCAAGGCCGCCGAGCCGGGCGTGCAGCCGGACGCTGAATGAGCGCGGAATGCGCGCCGCGGCCCGTGGCGCGCAGGATCGGGCGCGCATGAAAAAGGGCGCCCGAAGGCGCCCCGTGCGATGCGAGCCGGCGGTGTTCAGCCGAGCAGCGCGTCCGCGAATTCCACCGCGCTGAACGGCTGCAGGTCCTCGACCTTCTCGCCGACGCCGATGAAGTAGACGGGCACCGGCCGTTGCCGCGCGATCGCCGCGAGAATCCCGCCCTTCGCGGTGCCGTCGAGCTTCGTCACGATCAGGCCGGTCAGGCCCAGCGCGTCGTCGAATGCCTTCACCTGCGTGAGCGCGTTCTGGCCGGTGTTCGCGTCGATCACCAGCAGCACTTCGTGCGGCGCGCCGTCGTGCGCCTTCGCGATCACGCGCTTCACCTTCTTCAGCTCTTCCATCAGGTGGAGTTGCGTCGGCAGGCGGCCGGCCGTATCGGCCATCATCACGTCGATCTTGCGCGCGCGCGCGGCGCTGACCGCGTCGAAGATCACTGCGGCTGGATCGCCGCTTTCCTGCTGCACGACCGTCACGTTGTTGCGCTCGCCCCAGACCGCCAGCTGTTCGCGCGCGGCCGCGCGGAACGTGTCGCCGGCGGCCAGCAGCACCGACTGGTCGAAGCTCTGCAGATGCTTCGCGAGCTTGCCGATGCTGGTCGTCTTGCCCGCGCCGTTCACGCCGGTGATCATCATCACGAGCGGCTGCGCGCGGCCGAGCATCAGCGATTTCTCGAGCGGCGTCAGCAGCTCGACGAGCAGGTCGTGCAGCGCATTCTTCACCTGCTGCGGATCGGTCAGCCGGCCCGCGCGCACCTTCTCGCGCAGCGCGTCGAGCAGGTATTCGGTCGCGTCGACGCCCGCGTCGGACATCAGCAGCGCGGTTTCGAGCTCCTCGTACAGAACCTCGTCGATCTTCGTATTGACGAACACGCCAGTGATGCTCGAACCCGTCTTCGCGAGCCCCGTTTTCAGGCGTGCGAGCCACGACTTCTTCGCCGAGGCGTCCTGCAGCGGCGGCGGGACGATCTCGACCGTCTCGACGACTTCGTCGCGGCCGTCGTTGGTCGGCGTGACCGTCATCACGACGGCCGGCGCGGCCGGTTGCGCGCTCGCCGGCGGCACGTCGGCCGCGGGCGGCGCGTCGAGCACGGGCGCCGCCTCGGCCGCGTCGGACGCTTCGTCCGCTTGCTGCGCATCGGCCGATTGCGATTCCGCCGGATCGGGCTCCTGCGTTTTCTTGAATCGTTTGAAGAAACTGAACATGGTCTGACGTCGGGAAGAGGGCGGGCCGCCGCCGGGAGCGGGGCGCCGGACGGGCCGTTCTGCGTTCGCGCGGGCGCGGCGCACGGCGGCCGAAACCGTGCATTTTATCAGTGCGGCGTGACCCTCGCGTCAGTGCGCGTCGCCGCTGTGGTAACGTGCGCCTGTTTGGCGGCGCGCCCCTGCGCGCGCCCGGTCCCTCCGTCGTCGATATCCCGTATGTCCCGTTCCTCTTCCGGCCGCCCCGCGGCCCCTTCCAGTCGCGGCAAGCCGCACACGATCCGCATCATCGGCGGCGACTGGAAACGCACGCCGCTCGCGGTGCTCGATCTCGACGGCCTGCGCCCGACGCCCGATCGCGTGCGCGAGACGCTGTTCAACTGGCTCGGCCAGGATCTCGAAGGCCGGCGCTGCCTCGACCTGTTCGCGGGCACCGGCGCGCTCGGCTTCGAAGCCGCGTCGCGCGGCGCGGCGAGCGTCGTGATGGTCGAGCGCCATCCGCGCGCCGCGCAGCAGCTGCGTGCGATCAAGGACAAGCTCGGCGCCCGTTCGGTCGAGGTTGCCGAAGCCGATGCGCTGCGGCTCGCGGCCGGGCTCACGCCGGGCGCGTTCGACGTCGTGTTCCTCGATCCGCCGTTCGACGACCTGGCCGCGCTCGAGCGCGCGATCGCGCTGTCGGCACCGCTCGTCGCGGCGGGCGGCGCGCTCTACGTCGAAACGGGGGCGGAACTCGACCCGGCCGCGCACGACGCGCTGGCGGGCTGGCAGGTGGTGAAGCACGGCAAGGCCGGTGCGGTTCACTATCATTTGCTGCGGCGCGAAAATGATGAATAATGCGCGTTCCATACGAGGCGGCGCGCCGCAAAGGCGACGCATGCCCATCTCGGCAGCGGCGCGTGCATCGCACGGCTGCCATCCCGTTTGCGTGATGACAGGAGGAGCGACATGGTAGTCGCCGTGTATCCCGGTACGTTCGATCCGCTGACGCGCGGGCACGAAGACCTCGTGCGGCGTGCGTCGAGCATTTTTGATACGCTGGTGGTGGGCGTTGCCGACAGCCGCGCGAAAAAGCCGTTTTTCTCGCTCGAGGAACGTCTGACGATTGCGAACGAGGTGCTCGGCCATTACCCGAACGTGAAGGTGATGAGTTTCACCGGCCTCCTGAAGGATTTCGTCCGCGTCAACAATGCGCGCGTGATCGTGCGCGGGCTGCGCGCCGTGTCCGATTTCGAATACGAGTTCCAGATGGCGGGGATGAACCGCTATCTGCTGCCCGACGTCGAGACGATGTTCATGACGCCGTCCGATCAGTACCAGTTCATCTCGGGGACGATCGTGCGCGAAATCGCGCAGTTGGGCGGCGATGTCAGCAAATTCGTGTTTCCGTCCGTCGAGAAGTGGCTGACCGAGAAGGTCACCGCGATGGGAGGCCCTGCCGCGTGATGCGGCGCGGCCGGTTTCATCGCGAAGCCGGCCGCCGGCCTGAAGAAGTGAGATCAGTATGGCTTTGATGATTACCGACGAGTGCATCAATTGCGACGTGTGCGAGCCCGAGTGCCCGAACGGCGCGATTTCGATGGGCCCGGACATCTACGTGATCGACCCGAACAAGTGCACCGAGTGCGTCGGCCATTTCGACGAACCGCAGTGCCAGCAGGTGTGTCCGGTCGAATGCATTCCGCGCGATCCGCAGCATGACGAATCGCACGCGCAATTGATGGAGAAGTACCACGCGTTGATCGCCGTGAAGGGCGACGACGCGTCGTGATCCTGCGCTGACGCGCGCTTTGTGTGGCGCGCGCGTCGCGCTTTCTGCCCAGCGCCATTCGGCGCCGGTTCTTCCGTGTCAGGCCAGCAGCTCGCGCAACGCCGCGACGAGCGCATCGCATTCGGCATCGGTGCCGACGGTGATGCGCAGATGCTGGTCGATCCGCGGCAGCCGGAAGTGCCGCACGAAAATTTCCCGTTCCTTCAGCTTGGCCGCGATCGCGCTTGCGTCGTGCGCGGGATGGCGCGCGAACACGAAATTCGCGGCCGACGGCACGATCTCGAAGCCGAGTGCGTCGAGCGCATGCGTGAGCCGCGTCCGGCTGTCGATCACGCGCCGGCAGGTGGCGTTGAAATAGTCGGTGTCTTCGTACGCGGCCTGCGCGGCGACCTGCGCGAGCCGGTCGAGCGGGTACGAGTTGAAGCTGTCTTTCACGCGGTTCAGCGCGTCGATCAGCGCCGCGTCGCCGAACGCGAAGCCGACGCGCATGCCCGCGAGCGAGCGCGCCTTCGACGTCGTATGCACGACGAGCAGGTTCGGATGACGGTCGATCAGCGTAATGGCCGACTGCGCGCCGAAATCGATGTACGCTTCGTCGATCACGACCACCGACGACGGATTCGCGGCCGCGATCCGCTCGACGTCCGCGAGCGGCAGCGCGCGTCCGGTCGGTGCATTCGGGTTCGGAAACAGCACGCCGCCGGCGTCGTCGAGATAGTCGTCGACGCGGATCGAGAAATCGTCCGCGAGCGGCACGACCGTGGTCGCGACGCCGTACAGGCGCGCGTAGGTCGGGTAGAAGCTGTACGTGATGTCGGGAAAGCGCAGCGGCCGGTCGTGCTTGAGCAGCGCCTGGAACGCGTGCGCGAGCACCTCGTCGGAGCCATTGCCGACGAACACCTGTTCGGGCTGGATGCGGTGATGGGCCGCGACCGTCTCGCGCAGTGCGCGCGCGACCGGGTCCGGATAGCGGCGCAGCGTGTCGCCGGTCTCGCCGAGTTCGCGTGCGATTGCCGCGACGACACGCGGCGACGGCGGATAGGGATTCTCGTTGGTGTTCAGCTTGACGGGGTGCGCGAGCGCGGGCTGTTCGCCCGGCACGTAAGGCACGAGTTTCTGAACGACGTCGCTCCAGTAACGGCTCACCGCTTGGCTCCTGTCGGGCAAAGCGTCCAGATTACCGCATGTGCGCGTCGCGGTGGGGCGGGCGAGGCCGCCCGGTTGCGCCGGCCGGCCGACGCTACCAGGCCGGTGCGGGTGCGGTCAGTTGCGATGCAGCTGCATCGTCGCGCGGTCGAGTTCGCCCTTGACGACCATCGGCATCACGGCAAGCGCGCGTTCGATCGAGGCGTCGATCACGTCCTGTTCCTCGCGGCGCGGCGGTTTCAGCACGAAGTTCGCGACGTCGGGCTTCGCGCCGGCGCGCGCGCTTTCCGGAATCAGGTCGCGCGGATGGCCGATGCCGATCCGCAGTCGCCAGTATTGCTGCGACGACAGGTGCGCGGTGATGTCCTTGAGGCCGTTGTGGCCGCCGCTGCCGCCGCCGAGCTTCAGCTTCACGGTGCCGGGCGGCAGGTCGAGCTCGTCGTGCGCGACGAGGATCTGGTCGGGCAGGATCTTGAAGAATTGCGCGAGCGCGACGACCGACTGGCCGGAGCGGTTCATGTAGGTCTGCGGCTCGAGCAGATGAACTTCCTCGCCATGCAGGCGCGCTTTCGCATAGAAGCCGTGGAAGCGGCGTTCGTCGCGCAGCGTCGTGCCGGCTTCGCGGGCGAGCTGGTCGATCAGCCAGAAGCCGGCGTTGTGGCGCGTCGCGGTGTATTCCGCCCCGGGATTGCCGAGGCCGACGATCAGTTTGATCATGACGTTTCGAAGGCGGCGGCAGCCGCCTGGGCGCAGAAAAAGAAAAACCCGCCGGGCAAGCCGCGGCGGGTTGCGTCGACCGTTTCGTGAAACGGATCGATGGGGCGCGTACGCAGCCGCTTAGGCAGCCGGCGTTTCGCCTTCTGCTGCGTCCGACACGGCGCCAGCCGGGACCGTCGCCGAAGCGATGACCGGGTTTTCCGCGTCGACGTGCGCGACCAGCGCGACGCCCTTCGGCAGTGCGATGTCCTTCGCGTGCAGCGACTGACCGGCTTCGATCTTCGACAGGTCGACTTCGAGGAACTCCGGCAGGTCGGCCGGCAGGCACTCGATTTCGATTTCCGTCGCGACGTGCGAAACGATCGCGCTCGACAGCTTCACGGCCGGGCTGACTTCTGCGTTCAGGAAGTGCAGCGGTGCCTTCGTGTGCAGCTTCTTCTTCGCGTCGACGCGCTGGAAGTCAACGTGCAGCACGAGTTGCTTGAACGGGTGGTATTGCACGTCGCGCAGCAGAACCTGTTGCGACTGGCCAGCCACTTCCAGGTCGAGGATCGACGAGTGGAAGGCTTCCTTCTTCAGTGCATGCCACAGCGCGTTGTGATCCAGTTCGATCTTTTGCGGGGCTGCTTCGCCACCGTAGACGATACCCGTGGTCTTACCGGCGTTGCGCAGGCGGCGGCTCGCACCCGTACCTTGCTGTTGGCGCTCGAAAGCGACGACTTTCATGTGATTCTCCATTTGCTGCCCGCGACCAGGCAGTAAAACGGGGCCATCAGCGGCCCCCGATGAAACGGCCGGGGTTTCGTCTATCCCGTCCGATTGTGCAAAAAGCGAAGCGTTGCCGCTTCGCTTTGTGCGCATGCTTCGTTCCGTCGATTCGCGATCAGGATTCCGCGAACAGCGACATCACCGAATCGCCGCGGCGAATCCGCGAGAACGTCTCGGCCAGCAGGCTCGCGCTCGTCAGCGAGCGGATCTTCGAGCACGCCAGCGATTCGGCCGACAGCGGGATCGTATCGGTGACGACCAGCTCGTCGAGTTCCGATGCAGCGATACGCTCGGCGGCGCCGCCCGACAGCACCGGGTGCGTCGCGTAGGCAAAAACCTGCTTCGCGCCGCGCTCCTTCAGCACTTGTGCAGCCTTGCAGAGCGTGCCTGCCGTATCGACCATGTCGTCCATGATCACGCAGGTGCGGCCCTCGACTTCACCGATAATGTTCATCACTTCGGCGACGTTCGCCTTCGGGCGACGCTTGTCGATGATCGCGAGATCGCAGTTCAGCTGCTTCGCGAGTGCCCGGGCACGCACCACGCCGCCGACGTCCGGCGACACGACGAGCAGATCCGAGTAGTTCTGCTTGCGCAGGTCGCCCAGCAGGATCGGCGTCGCGTAGATGTTGTCGACCGGGATGTCGAAGAAGCCCTGAATCTGGTCGGCGTGCAGATCCATCGTGATGATCCGCTCGACGCCGGCGATTTCCAGCATGTTCGCGACGATCTTCGCCGAGATCGCGACGCGCGCCGAACGCGGGCGACGATCCTGACGCGCATAGCCGAAGTAGGGGATGGCAGCGGTGATCCGGCCAGCGGATGCGCGCTTGAGCGCATCGACCATGATCATCAGTTCCATCAGGTTGTCGTTCGCCGGTGCGCACGTGGATTGCAGGACGAAGACGTCCTTGCCGCGCACGTTTTCCTGGATCTCGACCTGGATCTCGCCGTCGGAGAAACGGCTGACCATTGCTTTGCCGAGGGGGATACCAAGGATATTGACGACTTCCTGGGCGAGCGCGGGATTCGCGTTGCCAGTAAAGACCATCAGGCCATCATGGCTGTGGCTGCTCATCGTGCACCTGCTTCAGGCTTGGGCGGGAAATGCGGGAAAATTTTTGGCAGGGGAGGAAGGACTCGAACCCTCGCATGCCGGAATCAAAATCCGGTGCCTTGACCAACTTGGCGACTCCCCTACACTTAACTGATAACTTCACCGAACTTGTGTAGGCCGTTCGGTAAAGTAAAACTTCATGACGCGAAAGCGAAGAGCGGATGCTCGTTCAGACTCTCGGCAACTGCGCCATTCCAACTGGCGGGCAGTTTGGCTTTCGCCGCTTCTGCCTCGTGCTTGCTGTGAAACGCTGCAAACACGCTTGCTCCGGAGCCGGTCATCCTCGCGGGGGTCACATCATACAACCATTTGACCGCCTGCGCAACTTCCGCGTACTTCCTTGTTACAACTTCCTGCATATCGTTCCGGCCGAAGCTATCTGGCCATTCCGCATCGCTGGTTTGCTGTGCAAGAAAGTCAGCAATTGTGACGGGCTTCGTATCTCTTGTCAACAACTCATCTGAAAATATTTCAGCGGTCGGGACATGAACGCGTGGCGTCACAACCAAGAACCAGCGAGTCGGCAATTCTACCTCAGCTAATTCTTCTCCGATACCCTCTGCGAACGCATTTTTTCCAAAAATAAAAAACGGGACGTCGGCACCGAGTTTGACCGCGAGCGACTGAAGCTCGGCGCGCGGCAAATCGAGTTGCCACAGGCGGTTCAGCGCGAGCAGCGTCGTCGCCGCGTCGGAGCTGCCGCCGCCGAGGCCGGCGCCCATCGGCAAGATCTTGTCGATCTCGATGTCGACGCCGTGCGCGGTACCCGTATGCGCTTTCAGCAGGTTGGCCGCGCGCACGACGAGATCGCTTTCCTCGGGCACGCCGGGCACGTCGGTGACGCGTGCGACGCGGCCGTCGTTGCGCCGCGTGAAGTGCAGCGTGTCGCCCCAGTTCAGCAGCTGGAATACGCTCTGCAGATCGTGATAGCCGTTCGGACGACGGCCGGTGATGTGCAGGAACAGGTTGAGTTTCGCGGGCGCCAGGCAGTTGCGCAGCGAGCGGGTCGAATCGGTCATGCGGGTATCGGGGCTAGGCGCGCGTGCTCACTGATCGAGCACGAGCTTGATGTCGAGCGGCGGCGTCGCGCGCACGAGGTTGACGCGTTTGACGCCCGTGGCCGGGGCGTCCGCGTAGGCAAGGTAGTCGATCGTCCAGCCGTCCTGGCGCAATTGCTTGATGCGCGTGCCGTCGGCCGGGTCGCGCACGGTTTCGGCGGGCGTCGCGGGCGCGGCGGTCGGCAGCAGCCAGTAGCGCAGGCCCGCGAGCGGCAGCTCGAAGCCGAGCGTCTTCTGCATCAGGTCGCCGACGTCAGGCGCATATTGGGTCGGCCGGTTCGGCAATTCGAGCGACGCCGCGCGCGGCGTCGACTTCACGACCGCGAGCGTCTGGCCGAGCGGGCTGCGCAGCTCGAGCGACACGTCGTCGCCGTGCTCCTGCCAGTCGAAGTTGCCGTACACGTTCTGCGGGTTGCCGAGACGATCGTCGTAGCGCACCGCGAAGCGGCCATGGTAGGCATGCGTTGCGGCCGTTTGCAGTACGGCGCCAGTCGGCGCATTGGCCGACGGCGGCGTGCTCGCGCAGCCGGCGAGCGCGAGCGCCGCGCCGGCCGCGGCCAGCGTGCGCTGCGCGCGGGAGGACAGGGAAAACATCGGGAACATCTGCATCAGAGGCCGTTGATCTGCAGGCGTTTCAGCGTCTGCACGAGCGTTTCGTTGTCGGGCTCGAGCTTCTGCGCGGCACGCCACGCGTTGCGCGCGTCGTCCTGCGCGCCGCTCTTCCACAGCACTTCGCCGAGATGCGCGCCGATTTCGGCGTTCGGCTGCAGTTCGTATGCACGCTGCAGCACCTTCGTCGCCCCGGCCGTGTCGCCCATCCGGTACTTCACCCAGCCGAGGCTGTCCATGATGTACGCGTCGTTCGGCGCGAGCGCCATCGCCTTGTCGATCAGCTTGCTGGCCTCGGGCAGGCGCTGGTTGCGATCGGCGAGCGAATAGCCGAGCGCGTTGTAGGCCTGCGGGTTGTCGGGCTGCGTACGGATCAGCTCGCGCAGTTGCTTTTCCATCGTCGCGTAGTGGCCGGTCTTTTCGGCCGCCATCGCGTAGTCGTAGCGCAGGTCGGGGTCGTCCGGGAAGTCCTGGACGGCCTGCCCGAGCCGCGCCTCCGCTTCCGGATAGCGCTTCGCCGTGAACAGGATCGACGCATCGGTGCGCGCCACCACGGCCGCATCGCGCGGATCCGAGATCGGCAGGTTGTCGAGCACCTTGCGCGCCTCGTCGGTCTTGCCCTGTTTCTGCAGCAGCTGCGCGCGCGTGATTTGCGCGGGCAGGTAGTGCTGGCTCGTCTGGTCGACCTTGTCGAGCCATTGCGACGCCTGCGCGTCGTTGTTCTGGTCGATCGCGATCTGCGCGAGGTAGATGTAGCCCTGGCCGACGTCGAGGTTCGGCTGCTTGTCGCCGAGCTGCACGTACTGCTTCAGGTAGCCGGTCGCCTCGTCGAGTTTCTTCTGCTGGATCTTGATCAGCGCGAGCGCCATCAACGGCGTCGGGTCCTTCGCGTCGAGCTTGCGCATCGTCTCGAACTGCTTTTGCGCATCGTCGAGGCGATCGTCGGCGAGATAGAGCTGCGACAGCGCCAGCCGCGCGTCGCGCGACTTCGGATTCTGCTGAACGTACTTCTCGAACGACGCGATGCCCGCCGCACGTTCCGCCGGCCCCATCTGCGACAGCATCAACGCTGCCGGCAGGTAGTCGGGGCGGATCTGCAGCGCCTGCTTCAGCGACTGCGCGGCACCGTCCTTGTCGTCGACCGCGAGCTGCTGCCGCGCGATCGCGAGCTGCGCCTCGGGGCGATTCATGTCGTTCTTCAGCATGTCCTTCAGCACCGCGAGGCCGCCGACGCGGTCGGGGCCGCGCACGAGCAGCGCCTGCAGCGCGAGGATCGCCGGGCCGCGCGTGTCGCCGGTCGCGCGGGCCAGCTCGCGCGCGAGCATCGGCTGCGCGTCGGCCGGCTTGCCGGCGAGCACCAGCAGCGCGGCGTCGACCTGCGACGCCCGGTTCGAATCCGGTGCGTACTGACGCCACAGGTTCGCGGCGGACAGCGCGTCGGCCGGGCTCTGCGCGCCGAGCGCGATTTCGGTCGCGCGCTGCGCCATGCGCGGATCGCGCGTGTCGCGGGCCAGCGCGAGGTAGGTCTGGTAGGCCGGCGCCGGCTGGTTGCGCTGGAGCGCGACCTCGGCGGCGAGCACCTGGTAGACGATCTGGCTCGTCAGCGGCACGCCGGGGAGATTTTTCTGCTCGTCCGGCATCACATGCTCGAACGCACCCTGCGGCTCCGCATCGTCCGATGCCGGATCCTGCGCGTGGGCCGGAAAGGCGGTGAGGGTCCAGACGGCAAACAGCGCGGCACCGAGTGCACGGCGGACCGGGAAGGCGCGCGCGCCGCGCACGGCGGCGGGGCGCTCCTGAAGCAGCTTCGAGGGCAGGGTCATGGAAATCCGTTCGATGTTTCAACCGATTGTAACGCGCTCGCTACAATACACGCACGATCGTGATAGGGTCCGCTTACCTGTGGAACCCCCATGCGAATGCCCGAAATCGCCCGCCTCGCGTGCTGCCAGACGGGCGATTTCGGGCATTCCCGTGTTTCATTCGGGGTTGCCGCGAGAACGGCCGTTCTCGTGGCGCCGCATGCGCGTTCACCCTGTAAACAGACCGTAGCCTCAGACCCGCAAAACATGCCAGAGTTGCCAGAAGTCGAAGTCACGCGCCGGGGCATCGAGCCCTTTGTCGCGGGCCGCCGCGTCGAGCGTGTCGACGTCCGTACCGCGATGCTGCGCTGGCCCGTGCCGGCGGGGCTCGCCGAGCAGTTGCGCGCGCGCGAGGTGCTCGCCGTCGAGCGCCGCGGCAAGTACCTGCTGTTCGAAGTCGATGCGGGCTGGTTCATCGTCCATCTCGGGATGACGGGCACGCTGCGCGTGCTGCCCGCGGCCGGCGTGCCGGTCGCCGCGAAGCACGACCACATCGACTGGATCTTCGACGAATTCGTGCTGCGCTTCCGCGATCCGCGCCGCTTCGGCGCCGTGCTGTGGCACCCGCGCGAAGCAGGCGACGTGCATGCGCATCCGCTCCTCGCGAGCCTCGGCGTCGAGCCGTTCTCGCCGGCGTTCACCGGCGCGCTGCTGCATGCGCGTACGCGCGGCCGCACGGTGTCGGTCAAGCAGGCGCTGCTCGCGGGCGACATGGTCGTCGGTGTCGGCAACATCTATGCGTCGGAGAGCCTGTTTCGCGCCGGCATCCGGCCGACGACGGCCGCCGGCAAGGTTTCACTGCCGCGCTACGAGCGGCTGGCCGACGCGGTGCGCGCGACGCTCGCCGACGCGATCGAGCGCGGCGGCAGTACATTGCGCGATTTCGTCGGCAGCAACGGCGAAAGCGGCTACTTCCAGCTCGACTGCTTCGTCTACGATCGTGCCGGCCAGCCGTGCCGCGTTTGCGGCACGCCGGTTCGCCAGATCGTGCAGGGCCAGCGGTCGACCTATTTCTGCCCGACGTGCCAGCGTTGAAACCCTTTTCCACAATTCGATAACTTGAAGCCGCCCCGCATCGCCCCCGCTCCGTTCCCCGTCACGCCGCTGCACCGCACGTTCGCCACGCGTCTCGTCGCGTGGCAGCGCGCGCATGGCCGCCATGACCTGCCATGGCAGAACACCCGCGATCCGTACCGGATCTGGCTGTCGGAAATCATGCTGCAGCAGACGCAGGTATCGACCGTCATTCCGTATTACACGCGCTTTCTCGACCGCTTCCCGGACGTCGCCGCGCTCGCGGCCGCGCCGAGCGACGACGTGATGGCGCTGTGGGCGGGCCTTGGCTACTACTCGCGCGCGCGCAACCTGCACCGCTGCGCGCAGGTCGTCGTCGCCGAACACGGCGGCGTGTTTCCGGCGACGCCCGACGCGCTGGCCGAACTGCCGGGCATCGGCCGTTCGACGGCCGCCGCGATCGCGTCGTTTGCGTACGGTGCGCGCGCGACGATCCTCGACGGCAACGTGAAGCGCGTGCTTGCGCGGGTATTCGGCGTCGAGGGCTTTCCGGGCGAGAAGCGTGTCGAGAACGACATGTGGGCGCTCGCCGAATCGCTGCTGCCCGATGCCGCGAACCCGGCCGACGTGAGCGCGTATACGCAGGGGCTGATGGATCTGGGCGCGACGCTGTGCGTGCGCGGCAAGCCCGACTGCGCGCGCTGCCCGTTCGCGGGCGACTGCGTCGCGCAATCGACCGGCCGCCAGCGCGAACTGCCGGCCGCGCGGCCCAAGAAGGCCGTGCCGACGCGCAAGACCTGGATGCTCGTGCTGCGCGACGGCGACGCCGTGCTGCTCGAGCGACGGCCGCCGACCGGGATCTGGGGCGGGCTGTGGAGCCTGCCGCAAGCGGACGGCGATGCCGCGCTCGCGGAGCTTGCACGCGGCTTCGGTGGCGGCGGCACGGTGCCGCTCGCGCCGCTCACGCATACGTTCACGCATTTCCGGCTCGAGATCGAGCCGCGGCTGAGCGATCTGGCGGACGGCGGTGGCCTGCCGTCGCAGGCGCGCGACGCGGACACCGCATGGGTGCCGCTGAGCCGGCTCGACGCGTACGGCGTGCCGGCGCCCGTGCGCAAGCTGCTCGATGCGCTGAGCGGGCCGCTGCTGTAACGAACGGGGAAGGGCGCGGCGCCGGCCGCGTTCGGGAAGGTGCCGGGTGGCCGCGCGCAGGAGAGGTTGTCGGGCGCACGCGGCACGCGATGCGCGGCGGCTCAGGCGCGGCAGTTACAGCCAGCCGTGCCGGTCGAGTACGTGGTGCACGGCGTCGATGCGCGCGCCGACGTCCGGAAACTCCATCAGCTTCTGCCGCGCGCGCAGGTCGAGCGGCAGCAGCTCGGCGAGGCGGTTCGACACCCAGCTCGGATCGTCGAGGCGGAACGGTTCGCCGAACGGCATCTTCTCCGGATCGGACTTCTTCAGCGCGTCGATGATGCGCTCGAGTACCTCGGCGCACGAGCCGAACTGGGCGAGTGCCTGTTCGCCTTCGAGCGGGATGTCGTCGGGCAGCGGCTCCGCGATGCCGACCAGCAGCCCGTTGCCTTCGACGCGATACGACAGCAGCTCGAAACGCTGCGTGCCGACCGCCTGCAGATACAGCATCCCGAATTCGCCGGTATCGCATTCGGTGATGCGCGCCATGCAGCCGATGGTTTCGGGCACCGACACCGCGCCGTCCTGCGCGACTTCGGGCCCGCTCTTCAGCAGGCACACGCCGAACGGTGCGTCGTCGCGCAGGCATGCGCGCGACATGTCGAGATAGCGCGCCTCGAACACCTTGAGCGGGAGCAGCCCTCCGGGAAACAGCACCGTGTGCAGCGGAAACAGCGGCAGGTCGATCAGGGTGGTCGATAGGGAGGACATGGCGCGCGGGCGTGGGGGCGGGTGTCGCTAGGGTCGGTCGACCTCGGAGACGAGCCGCGACGACGCGTCGACATCCACTGGCGCGTCACGATGCCGCACGATCACGTTCGCGTCGCGCGCGAGGCGCGCGGCGAGCGTTTCCGCGATGAACACCGAGCGATGCTGGCCGCCCGTGCAGCCGATGGCGACGGTCAGGTAGCTGCGGTTGTCATCGCGGAAGTGCGGCAGCCATTTCATCAGGAACGCATGGATGTCGTCGATCATCTGATGGACGATCGGCAGTGCGTCGAGAAAGGCGATGACCGGCTGGTCGAGCCCGGTGAGCGGGCGCAACTGGTGGTCGTAGTACGGATTCGGCAGCGCGCGCACGTCGAACATCAGATCGGCGTCAAGCGGCACGCCGCGCTTGAAGCCGAACGATTCGAACATCACCATCAGGTCGTTGTTCTTTTGCTCGATGAAGCGCTTGACCCAGGTGCGCAGCGCGTTCGCGCGCAGCGTGCTGGTATCGATCTGGTGGCCGAATTCGGCGAGCGGCGCGACGAGTTCGCGCTCGCGCTCGATCGCTTCCTCGAGCGACGACAGCAGGCCGACGTCCGCATCGTGCGACCGCGAGCCGGACAACGGATGGCGGCGGCGCGTTTCGGAGAAGCGCTGGATCAGCGCCTGGGTGCTCGCGTTGAGGAACAGTACGCGCACGTCGTGCTCGCGGGACAGCTCGCGGATCAGCCCGGGCATTTCGTCGAGCGACGCGCTCGAGCGCGCGTCGATCGCGACCGCGAGCCGGCGCTGGCCGTCCTGCGCGAGGTAGCGGGCGAGTTCGGGGAGCACGTGCGGCGGCAGGTTGTCGACGCAGTAATAGCCTGCGTCTTCGAGCGCGTTCAGCGCGACGGACTTGCCTGAGCCGGAGATGCCGGTGATGAGGACGATGCGCATGGGAACAGAGAATCCTGACGTTTCATCATAGCACCGGCTCGACGCGTCGGCGTTGCGCGGCCGGCGCGTGCGGGTTACACCAGTTTGCCGGGGAACTGACTGTCGGGATCTTGCATCGCGAGTCGTTGCCGATCCATGAAATCGCGCAACGTGTCGATTCCGCGCAACTGCAGGATCGTGTTCCGGACGGCCGCCTCGACGAGCACCGCGAGGTTGCGGCCGGCCGCAACCTGGATCGTGACCTTGCTGATCGGCAACCCGAGCACGTCGACGGTCTGGCTTTCGAGCGGCAGGCGCTGGAATTCGCCGTCGGGGCGCCGCACGAGCTGAACGATCAGCTTCAGCTTCATTTTCCGCCGCACGGCGGTTTCGCCGAAGATCGTCTTGATGTCGAGCAGGCCGAGGCCGCGCACTTCGAGCAGGTTCTGCAGCAGCGGCGGGCAGCGCCCTTCGACGAAATCGGGGCCAAGACGGACGAAATCGACCGCGTCGTCGGCGACGAGGCCGTGCCCGCGGCTGATCAGCTCGAGGCCGAGTTCGCTCTTGCCGAGGCCCGAATCGCCGGTCAGCAGCACGCCCATCCCGAGAATGTCGAGGAACACGCCGTGCAGCGTCGCGCGCGGCGCGAGGATGCGCGACATGTAGAGCCGCAGGCTGTCGATCACGGCGGCGGCCGACATCGGCGTCGTGAACAGCGGGGTGGACGAGCGCGTGCAGCGCAGCACCAGTTCGGGCGGCGCCGCGGCACCGCCGGCGACGACGAGGAACGGCGGTTCGAGCGCGATCAGCTCGGCCATGTGGCGCGAACGGTCTTCGTCGGTCTGGCGCTGGTAGTAGTCGATTTCGGCTTCGCCGAGCACCTGGATCCGGTTCGGGTGGATCAGGTTCAGGTGGCCGACGAGGTCGGCGCTCGACGTTGCGTTGCCGACCGTGTCGGCCGAAAAGCCGCGTTCCCAGCCTTCATGCCCCGTCAGCCAGCTCAGTTTCAGCGTGGCTGCGTTGTCGTCGAAGATGCTCTGGGCGTTGATGCTGGACGTATCCATGACTCTCGTCACTCCAATGGGCCGGTGCGGGCGCGCGGCGACGGACGTCGCCATGCCGGGCCGGCGCCGGGCGGCCCTGGACGGCGGCATGGGCCGCCTCGTACGGGGAAATATTCCGCCCGGAACAACTCAAGGTTGCCACTGAGTGAGCAGGCGATGCAACTCGGCGATATCCGTTTCGTTGTGCAGACGCTCGCGTGCGTCGCGATCGGACAGCAGTTGCGCGATTTCCGACAGGATCTCGAGGTGCTGCTGGGTGGCTTGCTCGGGGACGAGCAGGAAGATCAGGAGGCCGACCGGCTGGCCGTCGGGCGCTTCGAACGGGATCGCATCGGCGAGGCGGACGAACGCGGCGAGCGGGTGCTTGAGGCCCTTGATGCGGCCGTGCGGAATCGCGACACCTTCGCCGAGCCCGGTCGAACCGAGGCGCTCGCGCGCGAACAGGTTGTCCGTGACGGTGCTGCGGCCGATGCCGTTCTGATTCTCGAACATCAGCCCGGCTTGTTCGAAGACGCGTTTCTTGCTGGTGACCGAGAGGTCGATGACGACGTTCTCTATGGGCAGGATTTTGGCTAGGCGATTCATGTTGGCAGGCGATTGGGCGGCCTGGGGTCTCCTTGCGGCGGCGGACTGATTTTCCATGTTCGGCGATATCAAGGCATGTGGCATGGCAACCTGCAACGCAGCTACCGCATCCAACACCCCCCGGCGATAACCGGAACATTATAGAGCACAGCCGCGTGCGTGGCGCAGCACGGACGGACCGGTTGCACCTCCGCGTGGAGTGGCAAAAAAAACGCCCGGCGAACCGGGCGGCGTGCGTGTTGCGGTGACGGTTATTGCGGCGGCAGCTCGATCTGATCGATCGACGGCTGAAGCTTGATCGGGTCGTGCGCGTGCGTTTGCAGGCGCTCCATGTGCTTGACGACCTGGCGATCCAGCTTGTCGATCAGCAGATCGATCGCGGCGTACAGGTTGCCGTTCGCGCTTTCGACGAAGATGTCCTTGCCCTTCAGGTGCAGGTTGATTTCCGCGCGCTGCTGCTTGTCCTTTTCCTTGTGGTTGTCGACCGAGAGGATCACAGTGCCATCGATCACCTGATCGCTATGCCGTAGCACCCGGTCCAGCTTGGTGATCACGTATTCGCGAATTGCAGGCGTGACTTCGAGATGATGTCCACTGATCTTCAGGTTCATAGTGCTTCTCCAAGCGAGTGGCTACCCGGCCGCATCAAGGCGGCGCTCCGGTCGACTTGCCCGTGCCGCACGAAGCGGCGTATCGCGGACAGATCGTCCGGCCTGTTCCCCGTGTGCGCGGTGGCCGGGACACGCCTGCCGCCGGGCAGGCAGCAGGCTTAAAGAGACTTGCGCAGATTCACTGCCGGGATCTTGAGGGCTTCGCGATATTTCGCAACCGTGCGGCGCGCGACCACGAAACCCTGTTCTGCCAGCAGCTCGGCAATGCGGCTGTCCGAAAGTGGCGATTTTGGGTCTTCAGCTCCTATCAGTTGCTTGATGAGGGCTCGGATGGCGGTCGACGAGGCGGCGCCACCGGTGTCGGTCGAGACGTGAGATCCGAAGAAGTACTTAAATTCAAGCGTCCCGAACGGGGTCAGCATGTACTTCCCGGTTGTCACACGGCTGACAGTCGACTCGTGTAGGCCCAGCGTATCAGCTATTTCCCGCAAAACCAAGGGGCGCATGGCAATTTCACCGTGCGCAAAGAAATTCTTCTGACGCTCGACAATAGCCTGCGCGACACGCAGGATCGTGTCGAAACGCTGCTGGATGTTCTTGATCAACCAGCGTGCTTCCTGGAGCTGCTGCTTCAACGATCCGGCCGACGGATCGCCGCGGCTGTTGCGCAGGATGTTCGCGTACAGGTTGTTGATCCGCAGGCGCGGCACGACCTCCGGATTGAGCTCAGCGAGCCATCCCTGGCCGGCCTTCTTCACGATGATGTCGGGCACGACGTAGTCGGCCTCGGCCTTGCCGTAGGCGGCGCCGGGGAACGGCTCCAGCGAGCGGATCAGCGCGTGCGCGTCGCGCAGCGCGTCGTCGCTCGCCTTCAGGTGCTTGCGCAACCGTGTGAAGTCGCGTGCGGCGAGCAGTTCGAGATGCTGCGACACGATCTCGAGCGCGAGCGTGCGCGTGGGGGACGGATCGAGCCGCAGCAGCTGCAGCTTCAGGCATTCGGAGGCCGAGCGCGCGCCGACGCCGGCCGGGTCGAAGCTGTGCAGCAGCGCGAGCGCCGCATTCAGTTCGTCGCCGTCGATTTCCAGTTCGGGCGGCAGGTCGGCGAGCACTTCGTCGAGCGTGGCGGTCAGGTAGCCGTCGTCGTCGAGCGATTCGATCAGGAACATCACGAGCGCGCGATCGCGCGGGCCGGCCTGCGTGACGCGCAACTGCGCCGAGAGATGATCGCGCAGCGACGTCGCGGCTTCCTGCACCTGCAGCGGCGGCAGGTCGTCGTCGTCGGACGCGCCGCTCGAGCGGCCGTATTCGTCGAGATTCCACTGCGGGCCGTCGTTGCCGTCACCGGACCCGTAGCCGTCGTATTCGTCGGCGCCGGCCGGCTCGTCGCGCTCGGCGCGATCGCTGGACGTGCTGCTGCCGTTGGTCGCGGTGGGCTCGGTGTTCTGTGCGGGCGGCGTCTGCGCGATCAGCGATCCGTCCGCCGCGACGCGCAGCGGGCTGGCGATCCATTCGTCGTCGTTCTCGAGTAGTGGGTTCTGCGCGACGGCCATCGCGACTTCCTGCTGCAATTCGAGCGTCGACAACTGCAGGAGCCGGATCGACTGCTGCAGCTGAGGCGTCAGCGCAAGATGTTGCGACAGGCGGAGTTGAAGGCTGGCTTTCATGGCAAGGAGGGAGTCATACCGGCAGTTTGCCACGACCCAGGCGCATTGAGCCATCCGCGATTACGCGCGGCGCGCCGCCCGGCCGCGGGCAGGGCCGCGGGCGTGGATGCAAAGCGGGGCGCAGCCCCGCGCGGCGATGCCGGGCGGGGTGCAGCCAGCCACGAGGAGGACGTTACATGCGGAAGTGTTCGCCGAGGTACACGCGGCGCACGCTTTCGTTTTCGATGATTTCGCTCGGCGCGCCGGCGGCCAGCACCGAACCGTCGCTGATGATGTACGCGTGGTCGCAGATGCCGAGCGTTTCGCGGACGTTGTGGTCCGTGATCAGCACGCCGATGTTGCGCTGTTTCAGGAACTTGACGATCTTCTGGATCTCGAGCACCGCGATCGGATCGACGCCGGCGAACGGTTCGTCGAGCAGGATGAAGCTCGGGTTGGTCGCGAGGGCGCGCGCGATTTCGACGCGGCGCCGTTCACCGCCCGACAGCGACAGCGCGGGGTTCTCGCGCAGGTGGCCGATCTGCAGCTCGTCGAGCAGCGCTTCGGTACGCGACGAGATCGCGTCCTTCGACAGCCGCTTGCCGTCCTCGCCGTGCTGCAGTTCGAGCACCGCGCGGATGTTTTCCTCGACGGTCAGCTTGCGGAACACGGACGCTTCCTGCGGCAGGTACGACAGGCCGAGCGACGCGCGCTTGTGGATCGGCAGCAGGCTGATCGAGCTGCCGTTCAGCGAGATTTCGCCCGCGTCCGTCGGCACGAGGCCGACGATCATGTAGAACGACGTGGTCTTGCCGGCGCCGTTCGGGCCGAGCAGACCGACGACTTCGCCGCTCTTCACGTCGAGCGACACGTCCTTGACGACCGTGCGCGAGCCGTAGCGCTTCTTCAGGTTGCGGACGACGAGCGAGCTCGTGGTGCCGGCCGGCTGGCGGTTCGGGAGCGCGTTCATTGGCCCGGCGCCCCCTGGATCGTGGTCGACGGCGACAGCTTGGCCGGCGCCCCGTTCAGCGGCGCGGGGCCGCCGTTCTTCGGCGACAGCATCGCGCGCACGCGGCCGTTCGGGTTGCCCGGCGCCGCGACGTCCTTGCCGCCCTTCGCGGTGTAGAAGTCGCGCTGGCCGTCGTACGTGATCACGCTGCCGTGCACGGTATCGGCGATCGTCGACGTGCCCTGCAGGCGGCGCACGGTCGCGGCGGTGGTCAGCGTGGTGAGATCCTGCTTGCCGTCGTAGTCGATGCGCTCGGCGTCGCCGTCGATGTATTCGTCGAGGCCTTCGCGCTTCTGGCGGAACGTCGCGTGCTTCTTGCCGCTGCCGAACGACGTCGCGTACTGATAGCCTTCCGGGTCCTGGCGCACTTCGACGCGATCGCCCTTGATGATGATCGTGCCCTTCGTGATCACGACGTTGCCGGTCGCGACCGTCACCTGCTTCAGATCGTCATAGGTCAGGTTGTCGGCCTCGACGTTGATCGGCTTGTTCTGGTCGGCCTTCTCGGCATGGGCGAGCGGCGCCAGCCCGACGAGCGGGAGCGCCACGAGCGTCGCGGCGAGCGCGGCGCGGACGGCGCGCGCAGCGCCGCCGGAAATCTGTCGAGGGAACGGTTCGTTCATGCAGTCACGTGAGGGATGCGTCACTTGGGTTGACCTTTCGAGCCGCCGGACGTGTCCGCCGCGGCGATCGTGCCGCGCACGTTGCCGTAAAGCTCGATGACCCGGGTGACGTTGTTGTACTTCATGCCGTCGGTCGCGTTGACGAGCGACAGGCCGCGCTGAAGTTTAACCGGCTTTTCGGTCTGGATCACATCGTCATTGACGAAGATCCGGAAATGCTGGGAATCGGCCTGCATCTGCGGATCGCCGCCGCCGGCCGCGCGCAGGATGCGCGCATCGTCGTACAAATCGACGATCGACACGTCGCCGTTGACGGTGCCGCGCTTCGCGGTGGTCGTCACGACCGGCTTGCCGGGCTGGAACGCGCGCATGGCCGGATCGGTCAGGTCGCTGCCTTCGGTGTCTTCGTAATGGACCAGCTTCGCGGCCGTCAGCCGGTACTGGGTCGTGCCGGTCTGGTCGAGCTCGGTGACCGAGAAGTTGTCCGCGAAATAGTCGGGCGTGTGGCGCTTCGGCTGCGCGATGCCCTCGCCGGGCGGCGGCAGCGTGGCCTGCAGCAGCCACCACGTGATGCCTGCGAGCGCGGCGACCGCGGCGAGCGGCAGCATCTGGGTCCAGCGGAAATGCGTGCTCATCGGTCAGGCTCCGCAGGCGGCGGCGAGCAGCGCGTCGTAGCGGCGCTGCGCGCGCAGGATCGCATCGCAGACCTCGCGCACGGCGCCGTGGCCGCCGCGGGCCTCGGCGACCCAGTGCGCGCGGGCGATCACCTCGGGGTGCGCGTTCGCGGGGGCCGTCGCGAAGCCGCAGCGCAGCATCACCGGCAGGTCGGGCCAGTCGTCGCCCATGTAGCCGCAGGCGTCGGCCGTCAGGCCGAGCGACGCGATCAGCTCGCCGAACACGGTGAGCTTGTTTTCGACGCCCTGGAACAGGTGCGCGATCTTCATTTCCTTCGCGCGGGCCGCGACGATCTCCGAGCGGCGGCCCGTGATGATCGCGGTCGCGATGCCGGCTTCGCCGAGCAGCTTCACGCCGTGGCCGTCGAGCGAATTGAACGACTTCATCGCGTCGCCGGCCGCGGTAAACAGCAGTCCGCCGTCGGTCAGCACGCCGTCGACGTCGAAAATCATCAGCTTCACGCGGCTCGCGCGTTCGGCCGCAGTCAGCGCTGCGCTCATCAGATCACCTTCTTCGAAAACAGGTCGTGCATGTTCAGCGCGCCGATCAGCGCGCCGTCGGCATCGACGACCAGCATCTGGTTGATCCGGTGGCGCTCCATCAGTTCCACGGCCTCGACCGCCAGGTGGTCCGGCGCGATCGTGCGCGGGTCGCGCGTCATGACTTCGGTGATCGGCAGCGTGCGGAAGTCGCCGTCGCGGGCGAGCACGCGGCGCAGGTCGCCGTCGGTGAAGATGCCGGCGACCTTGCCGTCGGCGTCGACGACGGCCGTCATGCCGAGGCGCTTCGCGGTGATCTGGAACAGCGCGTCCGACAGCGTCGCATTCAGCCCGACGGACGGGACGTCGTCGCCCGAGCGCATCACGTCGCGCACGTAGGTGAGCAGGCGCCGGCCGAGCGCGCCGCCCGGATGCGAGCGCGCGAAATCTTCCGAGCCGAAGCCGCGCGCGTCGAGCACGGCGACGGCGAGCGCGTCGCCGAGCGCGAGCGCGGCAGTCGTGCTCGCGGTGGGCGCGAGGTTCAGCGGGCACGCTTCCTTCGACACCGCGGCGTTCAGGTTCACGTCGGCGAGCGTGCCGAGGCTCGAGCCCGCACGGCCCGTGATCGCGATCAGCTTCGCGCCGATCCGCTTCACGAGCGGGAGGATCGCGACGAGTTCTTCCGATTCGCCGGAATAGGAGATGCCGATGAAGACGTCGTCGGAGGTGACCATCCCGAGGTCGCCGTGGCTGGCCTCGGCAGGGTGGACGAAGAAGGCCGGCGTACCGGTGCTGGCCAGCGTGGCTGCGATCTTGCGGGCGATATGCCCCGATTTGCCGATCCCGGAGACCACGACGCGGCCGCGGCAGCCGAGCAGCAGCGCCACGGCCTGGACGAAGCCGCCGTCGAGCTGGTCGCTCAGCGCGCGCACGGCGTCCGCCTCGATGTCGAGCACGTCGCGGGCGAGCGCGAGCGCCCGATCATCATTGATTTTCGCTATCATGCGCGGAGTATAGCAAAGGCGTTTGTTCGCCGCGCCGGCCTTCGGACTCGTCCGAAGCAGCCTGTCCACCGCCACCACCCCGCGCCCGCATTGCCGTGGCCCCGACGAACGAGGACGCTTCGCCTGTGATTTCCCCGCTCGAAATGACCCTGCTGCTGCTGCTGGCCTCAGTGGTGGGCGTCGTCGTATTCCGCTCGTTGAACCTGCCGCCGATGCTCGGCTACCTGACCGTCGGCATCCTGGTCGGCCCGCACGCATTCGGCGTCGCGGCGGATCTCGAACGGGCCGAGCACCTCGCGGAATTCGGCGTGGTGTTCCTGATGTTTTCGATCGGCCTCGAATTCTCGCTGGCGAAGCTGAGGTCGATGCAGCGGCTCGTGTTCGGGCTCGGCCTCTTGCAGGTCGTCGCGACCCTCGTGCTCGCGCTCGTGCTCGGCGCGCTGTTCGAGCACTGGGTGCACATCACGTGGCAGGGCAGCATCGCGCTCGGCGGCGCGCTCGCGATGTCGTCGACGGCGATCGTGTCGAAGATGCTCGCCGAGCGGCTCGAGATCGAGACCGAGCACGGCCGCAACATCTTCGGCGTGCTGCTGTTCCAGGATCTCGCGGTGGTGCCGCTCTTGATCGTGATCGCCGCGTTCGGCGCGGAATCGTCGAAGGATCTCGCGCTCACGCTCGGCTTCGCGGCGGTCAAGATCGTGATCGCGCTCGCGCTGCTGCTCGTCATCGGCCAGCGCTTCATGACGCGCTGGCTCAACGTCGTCGCGCGGCGCCGCTCGCAGGAGCTGTTCGTGCTGAACCTGCTGCTCGTCACGCTCGGCGCCGCGTTCATCACCGACCGCTTCGGCCTGTCGCTCGCGCTCGGCGCGTTCATCGCCGGGATGCTCATTTCCGAGACGCCGTTCCGCCATCAGGTGGAAGAGGACATCAAGCCGTTCCGCGACGTGCTGCTCGGCCTGTTCTTCGTGACGACGGGGATGCTGCTCGATCCGCGCGTGATCTGGGAGCATCCGTTGATCGTGCTCGGCTTCTTCGTCGGGCAGATCCTGTTCAAGGCGACGATGATCGCCGGGCTCGCGCGGCTGTTCGGCGCGACGCCGGGCGTCGCGATGCGCACCGGCATCGGCCTCGCGCAGGCCGGCGAATTCGGCTTCGTGCTGCTGAACCTGATCCTCGACCGGCATCTCGTCGATTCGACGCTGCTGCAGGCGATCCTCGCGTCGATGCTGCTGTCGATGCTCGCCGCGCCGTTCCTGATCCAGAATGCCGACCGCATCGTGATGCGGCTGTCGTCGACGGAATGGATGCAGCAGTCGCTGCAGATGACGCGGATCGCGACGCAAAGCCTCAAGCAGCGCGGCCACGTGATCATCTGCGGCTACGGCCGCGCGGGCCAGAACCTCGCGCGCATGCTCGAACAGGAAGGTATTTCGTACGTCGCGCTCGACCTCGATCCCGATCGCGTGAGTGCTGCGGCGACCGCCGGCGAATCGGTCGTGTTCGGCGACGCGGCGCGCCGCGAGTCGCTGCTCGCGGCCGGTATCCACCGGGCGGCGGCCGTCGCGATCACCTACGCGAACACGCCGTCCGCGCTGCGCGTGCTGCATCACGTGCACGAGCTCGAGCCGACGCTGCCCGCGATCGTGCGCACCGTCGACGATGCCGATCTCGAGAAGCTGCTCGCGGCCGGCGCGACCGAAGTGATTCCGGAGATCGTCGAGGGCAGCCTGATGCTCGCGTCGCACACGCTGGTGCTGGTCGGCGTGCCGATGCGCAAGGTCGTGCGGCGCGTCGAGGAGATGCGCGACGAGCGCTACAGCCTGCTGCGCGGCTATTTCCGCGGCGCGGACGATGCGGACGACGACGATCACGAGCAGGTGCGGCTACAATCGGTGCCGGTCGACGCGCGCGCGGACGCGGTCGGGCGTTCGCTGGAAGAACTCGGGCTGTACGCGCTCGGGCTGGAAGTCACGGCGATCCGCCGGCACGGCATCCGCGGCGTCGAACCCGATCCGCAGACCAAGCTGCGCGCGAGCGACATCGTGGTGCTGCGCGGGCTGCCCGAGGCGCTCGCGCTCGCGGAGGAGCGGTTGTCGCGCCATCGGCGCGATCCGCCGGCCGCGGCTGCGTGAGCCGCGATTCACAACCCGACCCGTATTGATCAGAAACGGTGCCCGATCTTCGCGCACCGTTTTTTTCGGAGAGTTTCATGCCGCATTCGTCGCCGGGCGCACCGCTCGATCCGGTCGCCTTCATCCACAGCCAGATCCGCACGGTGCCCGACTGGCCGCAGCCCGGCGTGCAGTTCCGCGACATTACGACGCTGCTGCAGAGCCCGAAGGCGCTGCGCATCCTCGTCGACCTGTTCGTCGAACGCTATGTCGACGCGAAGCTCGACTACGTCGCGGGGCTCGACGCGCGCGGCTTCATCATCGCGCCGATCGTCGCGTACGAGCTGAGCGTCGGCTTCGTGCCGATCCGCAAGGTCGGCAAGCTGCCGTACAAGACGCGTTCGGAGTCGTACGACCTCGAATACGGCAGCGCGACGGTCGAGATCCACGAAGATGCGTGCAAGCCCGGCGACCGCGTGATCATCATGGACGATCTGATCGCGACCGGCGGCACGATGATGGCGGGGCGCAATCTGCTGCAGCGGCTCGGCGCGGAGGTCGTCGAAGGCGCGGCGATCATCGACCTGCCCGATCTCGGCGGCTCGACGCTGCTGCGCAACGCCGGACTGCCGGTCTATACCGTTACCGAATTCGCCGGCCACTGAACGCCGGTCCGTCGGGGTTTGCCGCCCCGGCTGGCCTCGGTTCACGCTTGGTTCACCGCTTGGTTCACCTTCCGCAGCGAGGTCACGATGCCCAACTTCATGCTGTTTCTCGCCACGTCGGTCGCGATCACGTTCGCGCCGGGTCCCGACAACCTGCAGGTGCTCGCCCGCGGCATCTCGCAGGGCCGCGCGGCCGGCTTCGTCGCCGCGCTCGGCTTCACGGCGGGAATCCTGTTCCACACGACGCTCGCGGCGCTCGGCGTGGCGGCCGTGCTGCGTTCGTCGCCGGTCGCGTTCCAGATCCTGAAGCTCGCGGGCGCCGCGTACCTCGTGTGGATCGGCATCAAGGCGCTGCGCAGCCAGGGTCTCGCGAACGCGCATGCGCGGCCGCCGCAGCCGCTCGGCACGATCTTCCGGCAGAGCGTGATCGGCAACCTGATGAACCCGAAGGTCACGCTGTTCTTCGTCGTGTTCCTGCCGCAGTTCGTCGATCCGCACGGCGCGCAGAGCGTGACGCTGCAGATGTTCGAGCTCGGCGCGCTGTTCATGCTGCAGACGGCCGCGGTCTTCTCGCTGTTCGGCGTCGGCGCGGGCATGATCGGCACGTGGCTGAAGCGGCGCCCGAAGGCCGGCGTGTGGCTCGACCGGATCGCGGGCGCCACGTTCATCGCGATCGGCATCCGCGTCGCACTGAAGGATTGATGACGATGACGTTTCCGTGCATCGCGGCCGCGCGCCGCTTCGATCCGGCCGCGCACCTGCGTTTCGAGATCGCCGGCCAGGCGGTCGGCTGGGTGCGCCGCCAGGACGTCGCGAAGCTCGCGCGCTGGCCCGACGTGTTCGAGCTGACCGGCGAGCGCGTCGTGCTGTCGGCGCGCTACGATTCGGTCGATGCGCGCAGCATGGCGTTGGCCAGCGCGATCGGCGCGCTCGCGGCCGAGGGCGCGATTCCCGGCTGGCGCGACGAGATCTACGCGATCCGCAACCGCTTCGACGATCCGCCGCTCGCGTATATCGAGCGCGCCGCGTCGCGCTTCTTCGGCACGCAGACCTATGCGGTGCACGTGAACGGCATCGTAGAATATGCGGTTACGCCGGGCGAGCCGCCCGTCGCGACCGCGCCGAAGATGTGGCTCGGCCGCCGCAGCGCGACCAAGGCGACCGACCCCGGCATGCTCGACAACGTCGTCGCGGGCGGGATCGGCTGGGGGCTGGGCGTTCACGAGACGCTCGCGAAGGAATGCTGGGAAGAAGCCGGCATTCCGGCCGACCTGGCGGCGCGCGCGATCGCGGGCCGCACGGTGCAGGTACTGAACTCGCTGCCGGAAGGCACGCAGTCCGAACTGATCTTCGTGTACGACCTGCCGCTGCCGCACGATTTCGCGCCGCGCAACCAGGATGGCGAAGTGGCCGAGCACCTGCTGGCCGGCGTGCCCGAGGTGATCGGCTGGCTGCGCGAAGGCCGCGCGACGATGGATGCGAGCCTCGCGACGCTCGACACGCTGCTGCGTCACCGCTGGATCGCGGCGGCCGACGCGGCCGGCATCGACGCGCTGTTCGTGCCGGCTGCATGACGTGCACTGCGACGCGCGCCGCGCGGCGCGAACGGGCAATTTGACGAATACGGAAACAATGGGAGTAGCGGTCATGCCGACCGATCACAGCTTTATCTTGAAACTGTCGTGCCCTGACCGGCACGGCATCGTCCATGCGGTCTCGGGCTTCCTGTTCGAGCGCAGCAACAACATCCTCGATTCCGCGCAGTTCGGCGACAGCCGCACCAGCGAGTTCTTCATGCGCGTGCACTTCGAACAGGACGGCGGCGGCGTGGATGCCGCGTCGGCGCTCGACACGCTTCGCAAGGAGTTCGCGCCGCTCGCCGAACAGTTCTCGATGCGCTGGGAGTTGCACGATGCGGCCGTGAAGCCGCGCGTCGTGATCATGGTGTCGAAGATCGGCCACTGCCTGAACGATCTGCTGTTCCGCTATCGCACCGGCCAGCTGCCGATCGAGATTCCGGCGATCGTGTCGAACCACAAGGAGTTCTACCAGCTTGCCGCGAGCTACAACATTCCGTTCCATCACTTTCCGCTGATCGGCGGCTCGTCCGATGCCGCGAAGGCCGCGCAGGAAGCACGCGTGCTGGAAGTGATCGACGAGCACCAGGCCGATCTCGTCGTGCTCGCGCGCTACATGCAGATCCTGTCGCCGAACATGTGCGAGCAGCTCGCCGGGCGCGCGATCAACATCCACCATTCGTTCCTGCCGAGCTTCAAGGGCGCGAAGCCGTACTACCAGGCCTTCGACCGCGGCGTGAAGCTGATCGGCGCGACCGCGCACTACGTGACGACCGATCTCGACGAAGGCCCGATCATCGAGCAGGAAGTCGAGCGCGTCGACCACAGCATGACGCCCGACCAGCTGACCGCGATCGGCCGCGACGTCGAGTGCGTGACGCTCGCGCGGGCGGTGAAGTGGCACGTCGAGCACCGGATCGTGCTGAACGGGACGAAGACGGTCGTGTTCCGCTGATCCGTCGGCCCCCAACGGCCGGCTCCACAAGCGAAAACGCCGCGCCCTTCACGGGGCGCGGCGTTTTTGTTTGCCGGTGGCGGGCGGCTTCAGATCAGCCGCAGCAGGTACAACTCGCGTTTCAGGTACGCATAGAAGATCGGCGCGGCGATCACGCCCGGCAGCCCGAACGCGGCTTCCATGATCAGCATCGCGAGCAGCAGCTCCCACGCGCGCGACTCGATCTGGCCGCCGATGATCTTCGCGTTCAGGAAGTATTCGAGCTTGTGGATGACCACGAGGAACGCGAGCGACGCGATCGCGGTGCCCATGCTGACCGACAGCGACACCGCGACGATCAGCGTGTTCGAGATCAGGTTGCCGATCACCGGCAGCAGGCCGACGATGAACGTGACCAGCACGAGCGTTTTCGACAGCGGCAGCCGTTGATGGAAGATCGGCAGCGCGACGAGCAGGTAGATGCCGGTGAATGCCGCGTTGATCGCCGAGATCTTGATCTGCGCGAACACGATGCGGCGGAACGCGTCGGCGAAGCGCGACACGCGCGTGACGAGCGCGGTCGACAGCGGTCGGCGCACCTTGCCCTGCTCGACGCCGATCGCGATCATCGCGCCGATGATCATCCCGAACAGCACGTGGCCGAAGCCGCGCGCGACGCTCTTGCCGCTTTGCTGGAGCTGGTCCATGTGCGAGTGCATCAGCACGGCCGCCTTCGTCTTCATCTGTTCGACGTCGACGGGCAGCAGGTTGGCGATCCAGGCCGGCGTGCGGGCGCGGGTCTGCTCGACGATCTGCATCAACTGGCCGAGCAGGCTCTGCAGGTTCGGCACCGTGTGTTCGAAATGCTCGATGATGGCGAGCGTCAGGCCGGTGAGCGCGCCGACGATCGCGATCGACAGCAGCACGACGGCGACCCAGCGCGCGCGCATGCTGGTGGTATGGCGTTCGATCACGGGCGCGATCGTGTGGATCAACTGGTAGACCAGCAGGCCGGCCAGCATCCCGCCGAGCAGCTTGAGCTCGAGGACGAGCCACATCATGACGAGCGCGAAGAGATAGCTGCCGATCTCGAGTGCCGACAGCTTCGGCAGGCTCAAGTCGCTCGTCAGCCGCACGCTGCGCAGGTGCGGCTCGCGGTTCTGCGTGTCGCGCGACTCTTGTTGCTTCTCCATCGTGGATTCCTGTCGTCCGTATGTCGTGCCGCGCCGCGCGCGGTAGCGCGCGGGTCGCCCGGCGCCGCACCGGATTGGTGCGGATGGCGAACCTTACGACCGTAAAGTATAGCTGCCATTATGGTCCGCAAACGGGCCGTTTGGCGCGTGGTGTAAACGCAGAAGGGAAAACGAGGGGGCGCGGCGGCTACGACGAGCGCGCGGCCGGGCGGCCGCGCGCGGGCAGGGTGGAACGGGCGTCAGCCGGCCGCGACTTTGCGGGTCGGACGCTTGAGCAGCGGTGCGAGGTACTTGCCGGTGAAGCTCGCCTTCGTCTTCGCGACCTGCTCGGGCGTGCCCTGCGCGATGATCTGGCCACCGCCGGCGCCGCCTTCGGGGCCGAGGTCGATCACCCAGTCGGCCGTCTTGATCACGTCGAGGTTGTGCTCGATGATCACGACCGTGTTGCCCTGGTCGCGCAGCCGGTGGATCACTTCCAGCAGCAGCGCGATGTCGTGGAAGTGCAGGCCGGTGGTCGGCTCGTCGAGGATGTACAGCGTGCGGCCGGTGTCGCGCTTGGACAGCTCCAGCGACAGCTTCACGCGCTGCGCCTCGCCGCCCGACAGCGTCGTGGCCGACTGGCCGAGGCGGATGTAGCCGAGGCCGACGTCGAGCAGCGTCTTCAGCTTGCGCGCGATGACCGGCACCGCGCTGAAGAACTCGTACGCATGCTCGACCGTCATGTCGAGCACTTCGCTGATGTTCTTGCCCTTGTAGTGCACTTCGAGCGTTTCGCGGTTGTAGCGCTTGCCGTGGCACACGTCGCACGGCACGTAGACGTCCGGCAAAAAGTGCATCTCGACCTTCAGCACGCCGTCGCCCTGGCACGATTCGCAACGGCCGCCCTTCACGTTGAACGAGAAGCGGCCCGGATCGTAGCCGCGCTCCTTCGACGTCGGCACGCCCGAGAACAGCTCGCGGATCGGCGTGAACAGGCCCGTGTACGTGGCCGGGTTCGAGCGCGGCGTGCGGCCGATCGGCGACTGGTCGACGTTGATCACCTTGTCGAAGTGCTCGAGGCCCTCGATCGCCTCGTGCGGCGCCGGTTCGGCCGCCGAGCCGTACAGGTGGCGCGCGACCGCGTGATACAGCGTGTCGTTGATCAGCGTCGACTTGCCGGAGCCGGACACGCCGGTGATGCAGGTCAGGAGGCCGACCGGCAGTTCGAGATCGACGTGCTTCAGGTTGTTGCCGTGCGCGTCGACGATGCGCAGCATCCGCTCCGGATCGGGCGCGAGCCGCTCGTCCGGGTACTCGATCACGCGCTTGCCGAGCAGGTACTGGCCGGTCAGCGACTGCGGGTTCGACTGCACCTGCTTCGGCGTGCCTTCGGCGACCACGACGCCGCCGTGCTCGCCCGCGCCGGGGCCCATGTCGACCACGTAGTCGGCCGTGCGGATCATGTCCTCGTCGTGCTCGACGACGATCACCGAGTTACCGAGGTCGCGCAGGTGCTTGAGCGTCGCGATCAGGCGGTCGTTGTCGCGCTGGTGCAGGCCGATCGACGGCTCGTCGAGCACGTACATCACGCCCGTGAGCCCCGAGCCGATCTGCGACGCGAGCCGGATGCGCTGCGCCTCGCCACCCGACAGGGTTTCCGCGCTGCGCTCGAGCGACAGGTAGTCGAGGCCGACGTTGTTCAGGAACGTCAGGCGCGCGACGATTTCCTTGATCACCTTGTCGGCGATCTCGCGCTTCGCGCCTTCGAGCGTCAGCCCGTCGAAATAGCCGAGCGCGTCGCGCAGCGGCCAGCCGCTGATCTCATAGATGCCGCGCGCGTGGTCGCCGGTGCCGATCCGCACGTGGCGCGCTTCGCGGCGCAGGCGCGTGCCGTCGCACGACGGGCACGGCTGGTTGTTCTGGTACTTCGACAGCTCTTCGCGCACCGCGACCGAATCGGTCTCGCGGTAGCGGCGCTCGAGGTTCGGGATGATCCCTTCGAATACGTGCTCGCGGATCGTCGTGCGGCCGCGCTCGTTGATGTACGAGAACGGGATCGTCTGCTTGCCCGAGCCGAACAGCAGCACCTTGCGGATTTTTTCGGGCAGATCCTCGAATGCGGCGTCGATGTCGAATTCGTAGAACGCCGCGAGGCTCTGCAGCATCTGGAAGTAGAACTGGTTGCGGCGGTCCCAGCCCTTCACCGCGCCGGCGGCAAGCGACAGCGACGGGTGCGCGACGACCCGCTTCGGGTCGAAGAACGTGATCTGGCCGAGGCCGTCGCATTCCGGGCACGCGCCCATCGGGTTGTTGAACGAGAACAGGCGCGGCTCGAGCTCCTGCAGCGAGTACGAGCAGATCGGGCACGCGAACTTCGAGCTGAACAGGTGCTCGCGATCGGTATCCATCTCGAGCGCGATCGCGCGGCCGTCGGCGAGGCGCAGCGCGGTTTCGAACGATTCGGCGAGCCGCTGCTTCATGTCCGGGCGCACCTTCAGGCGATCGACGACGACGTCGATCGTGTGCTTGTCGTTCTTCTTCAGCTTCGGCAGCGACTCGACCTCGTAGATCTTCGCGGCGCCTTCGTTCGCGGCGCCGCCGCCCGAGCGCACGCGAAAGCGCACGAAGCCCTGCGCCTGCATGTCCTCGAACAGCTCGGCATGCTCGCCCTTGCGATCCGCGACGACGGGCGCGAGGATCATCAGCTTGGTCTCCTCGGGCAGCGCGAGCGCTGCGTCGACCATCTGCGACACGCTCTGCGCCTCGAGCGGGATGTCGTGATCGGGACAGTACGGCGTGCCGACCCGTGCGTACAAAAGTCGCAGGTAGTCGTGGATTTCCGTGACCGTGCCGACGGTCGAACGCGGGTTGTGGGACGTGGCCTTCTGCTCGATCGAGATCGCCGGCGACAGCCCCTCGATCAGGTCGACGTCGGGCTTCTCCATCAGCTGCAGGAACTGGCGGGCGTACGCGGACAGGCTTTCCACGTAGCGGCGCTGGCCTTCGGCATAAAGGGTGTCGAACGCGAGCGACGACTTGCCCGACCCGGACAACCCGGTAATCACGACCAGCTTGTGGCGCGGCAGGTCGAGATTGACGTTTTTCAGGTTGTGGGTGCGTGCCCCACGGATACGGATCTGTTCCATGAACCTGGCGAAAATGGAGGGAACCAAACCTGCTACTATAACGGCTTTTCGAGACCGTCGTTTACGGCCCCCAGCCTTTACAGCAGGTGGCAGCAAGGCGACACCTGCGCCGGGGAAAGCGGTCGCGCCGCACGGTTCCGGGCGGCCCGCAGGCCGTCTGCATCCGGCCCCGACGTGTCGTCCGAAAGGCCGCCAGGCCGCCGGTCCTGATCTTCCGCCGCCCGCTGCCGGGCGGACATTCCGATCATTCGAAATTCATTCCCGATGTCCAATCCGTCTGCCACGTCTTCCCGCATGACTGCGCCCGAACTGCGCGCGACCACGTCGCTCGCGGCGATCTTCGCGTTGCGCATGCTCGGCCTGTTCATGATCATGCCGGTGTTCTCGGTCTATGCGAAAACCATCCCGGGCGGCGACAACGTGCTGCTCGTCGGGATCGCGCTCGGGGCCTACGGCGTCACGCAGTCGCTGTTCTATATCTTCTACGGCTGGGCGTCCGACAAGTTCGGCCGCAAGCCGGTGATCGCCACGGGCCTCGTGATCTTCGCGCTCGGCAGCTTCGTCGCCGCGTTCGCGCACGACATCACGTGGATCATCGTCGGCCGCGTGATCCAGGGAATGGGCGCCGTGTCGTCGGCGGTGCTCGCGTTCATCGCCGACCTGACCTCCGAGCAGAACCGCACGAAGGCGATGGCGATGGTCGGCGGCTCGATCGGCGTGTCGTTCGCGGTCGCGATCGTCGGTGCGCCGATCGTGTTCCACTGGGTCGGGATGAGCGGGCTGTTCACGATCGTCGGCGTGCTGTCGATCCTCGCGATCGGCGTCGTGCTGTGGATCGTGCCCGACGCGGCGAAGCCCGTGCACGTGCGCGCGCCGTTCGCCGAGGTGCTGCACAACGTCGAACTGCTGCGCCTGAACTTCGGCGTGCTGGTGCTGCACGCGACGCAGACGGCGCTGTTCCTGGTCGTGCCGCGCCTCTTGGTCGACGGCGGGCTGCCGGTCGCCGCGCACTGGAAGGTCTACCTGCCGGTGATGGGGCTCGCGTTCGTGATGATGGTGCCGGCGATCATCGTCGCGGAAAAACGGGGCAAGATGAAGCCGGTGCTGCTCGGCGGCATTCTGGCTATCCTGATCGGCCAATTGTTGCTCGGCAGCGCACCGCATACCATTCTGATTGTGGCGGCGATCCTGTTCGTGTACTTCCTCGGGTTCAACATCCTGGAAGCGTCACAGCCGTCGCTCGTGTCGAAGCTCGCGCCGGGTTCGCGCAAGGGCGCGGCCACGGGCGTCTACAACACCACGCAGTCGATCGGGCTCGCGCTCGGCGGCATCGTGGGCGGCTGGCTGCTGAAGCACGGCGGCGCGAACACGGTCTTTTATACGTGTTCGGGGCTCGTTGCTGCCTGGCTTATAATCGCGGCCAGCATGAAAGCGCCGCCGCGCAAGGCCTGAACCTTTTATTTCGGGCAGGCATCGGCAGCGCGCCGGCTTGCCCCGGCGGGCCCCTGCGGCGATACACGCGGGCGGCCCCGCATCGAATTTACTGGAGAAACACATGGCATCCGTCAACAAGGTCATCCTCGTCGGCAACCTCGGCGCCGATCCTGAAGTCCGTTACCTGCCGAGCGGCGACGCGGTTGCGAACATCCGTCTCGCGACGACCGATCGCTACAAGGACAAGGCAAGCGGCGATTTCAAGGAAATGACCGAGTGGCATCGCGTCGCGTTCTTCGGCCGTCTGGCGGAGATCGTCAGCGAATACCTGAAGAAGGGTTCGTCGGTCTATATCGAAGGCCGCATCCGCACGCGCAAGTGGCAGGGTCAGGACGGCCAGGATCGTTACTCGACCGAAATCGTCGCCGAACAGATGCAGATGCTCGGTGGCCGCGGCGGTTCGGGCGGCGGCGGTGGCGGCGGTGACGAAGGCGGTTATGGCGGCGGCTACGGTGGTGGCGGTGGCGGTCGCGGCGAGCAGGCGGAGCGCGGCGGTGGTGGCGGCGGCCGTGCCAGCGGCGCGGCACGTGGCGGTGCGGGTGGCGGCGGCCAGAGCCGTCCGAGCGCACCGGCAGGCGGCGGCTTCGACGAGATGGACGACGATATTCCGTTCTGATCGCCAGTCGGCATCCTGCATCACGATGGGCCCGAACGTCCGAGCCAAGCCAGTCGCTTGGCCCGGGTTTTCGGGCCTCGTTTCGTTTACGTGGTTCCTGCACGCCGCACCCTGGATGAACCGTGGCTGACGCACTCCCCGACCTCATCGCGCCCCATCTCGACGTCCTGTTCTGCGGGATCAATCCCGGCCTGATCGCGGCCGCGACCGGTCATCACTTCGCGGGGAGAAACAACCGCTTCTGGCGCGTGATCCATCTCGCGGGCTTCACGCCGACGGAAATTTCGCCGCGGGACGATCGCGAGATTCTCCGTTACGGCTGCGGGCTGACGGCCGTGGTGCCGCGGCCGACCGCCAGTGCCGATCAGCTGTCGCGCGCGGAATTCGTGGCCGCGGCCGCCGGGTTCGAGCAGAAGGTCGCGCATCATGCGCCGCGCTTCGTCGCGTTTCTCGGCAAGGCGGCGTATGCGGCGCTGTCGGGGCAACGGGAAGCCGCGTGGGGATTGCAGCCGTCCCCTATCCAGCAGGCGCGGGTGTGGGTGCTCCCCAACCCCAGCGGCAGAAACCTTGCGTTCGGGCTCGACGATCTGGTCGATGCGTATCATGAGCTTCATCTCGCCGCGATGAAGGACCGGCACGATGCGACGCAGTAAGACGGCGGCGCCGTGGCCGGGCACCATCGTGCCGCGCGCGTTCTTCAACCGCATGGCCACCGAGGTGGCGCCGCAACTCCTGAACAAGATCCTCGCGGCAGCGGACGGCCGCGCCGGGCGCATCGTCGAAGTGGAAGCGTATGCGGGCGCGCTCGATCCGGCGGCGCACACCTATCGCGGCAAGACGCCGCGCAACGCGACGATGTTCGGGCCGCCCGGGCACTTCTACGTGTATTTCACGTACGGCATGCACTGGTGCTGCAACTGCGTGTGCGGCCCGGACGGCGCGGGAACGGGCGTGCTGATCCGTGCGCTGGAGCCGCTGCACGGGCTCGAGCAGATGCGCGCGGCGCGGCCGCCGCGCACGCGCGATCGCGACCTGTGCCGCGGCCCGGCTCGATTGACGCAGGCGATGGGGATCGGCGGCGCGCAGGATGGCGTCGACCTAGTCGGCGCGCGCGACGGGTTCGCGATCGTCGACGACGGGATGGCGCCACCCGCCGATCTGGCGGGCGGGCCGCGCATCGGCATTCGCGTCGGTCAGGATCTGCCGTGGCGGTGGAGCGTGCCCGGCAATCGATACGTATCGGGCGCGGTGCCGCGCATCTGACGCGTGCCGCGCCCAAGTCACATGCCCGTCGCGCCCGATTCGACCTGCGTCACGCGGTCGCCATTATTGATCGGCTAAGCTGGCCGTTTCGACGTTTCGATCGAGGGGACACCATGCGGCGGGTCGTATTCAACCAGAAGGGCGGCGTGGGCAAGTCGACGATCGTCTGCAACCTGGCGGCGATCAGCGCGAGCGAAGGATTGCGCACGCTCGTCATCGATCTCGATGCGCAGGCGAACTCGACGCGCTACCTGCTCGGCGACGCGGCGGCCGACGCGCAACCGGGCGTCGCCGGTTTCTTCGAAACCGCGCTGACCTTCAACTTCCGTCCGGTCGACGTCGCGTCGTTCATCCACGCGACCCCGTTCGAGGAGCTCGACGTGATGCCCGCGCATCCGGATCTCGATACGCTGCACGGCAAGCTCGAATCGCGCTACAAGATCTACAAGTTGCGCGACGCGCTGAACGAACTCGACATGTACGACGCCGTGTACATCGACACGCCGCCCGCGCTGAATTTCTATACGCGCTCGGCGCTGATCGCGGTCGAGCGCTGCCTGATCCCGTTCGACTGCGACGATTTCTCGCGGCGCGCGCTGTACACGTTGCTCGAGAACGTGAAGGAAATCCAGCAGGACCACAACGCGGCGCTCGAGGTGGAAGGGATCGTCATCAACCAGTTCCAGCCGCGCGCGAGCCTGCCGCAGCGGCTGGTCGACGAGCTCGTCGACGAAGGGCTGCCGGTGCTCGCGTCGCGGTTGTCCGCGTCGGTGAAGATCCGCGAATCACATCAGCAGTCGACGCCGGTGATCCATCTCGAGCCGACGCACAAGCTCGCGCAGGAGTTTCGCGCGCTGCATCGCGAACTGGCCGGTTGAGCCCGCGCCTGACCGGATCGACCAAGGCCGCTTCGAGCGGCCTTTTTTATCGCGACTCGTCATTCCTCCGATTATTGAATTCGTCATTTATAATCCGGAAAACGATTTCATAATAAATTCAGAAAAACGATTACATGGACTGCGGCTCCATTTTCAATGAAGGCCAGTTTTCTAATAAACAGAATAATGAATTGGTAAATATTGCGCGATGTCACGATGCGCTATGCTGCAAAAAGGTAAAAAGGCATTGCGGGTCGGACGCTCGGGTTGGTCATTCGCGATATCGGCGTGCAGCGGGCCTCGGCGGTCGCCGTATAGGGTAATAAGGGTTTATACCTATCATTAATGCCACTTAATTGACAATTAATCGCTCTAGAATGGTTTCCTTCAACTTCCCGTGCCCAAACAGGTAGCGGGTTGCCAATAAGGAAGCGACTGTCGATCAAGCTTCCACTTTTCTTTACGTTTGTCTCTCGCATTGTTAACAGGAGCGTGCCCGATGTCCGTATTTGCCCCCGAAAAACTCGCCGCCGATTATCAATCCGGTATCGCCGCCTGGTTCGCGATCGCCCGTCCGGCGATCCACGGCTTCGAGGCCGTCGTCGAACTCAACCTGCAAGCGGCCCGGACGGCGCTCGAGGAATACGAGGACAAGCTGAAGAACGCGTTCAACGCCAACAACCCGGCCGCGGGTTTCGCGCAACAGGTCGCCGCGCCGCAGGAAGCGGCCGGCAAGGCCGTGTCGTATGGGCGCCATTTGTTCGACATCGCGGTGTCGACGCAGTCCGAATGGGCGAAGGTCGCGCAGGCGCAGTACGAACAGAACGACAAGCGCCTGAAGGACGTGCTCGGCGAACTGTCGAAGCACGCGCCGGCCGGCTCGGCGCCGGTGGTGGCCGCGCTGAATTCGGCGCTGTCCGCGGCGAGCGCCGCGGCCGACTCCGTGCGTGCGGCGACGGGCCAGGCGATCGAAGCGGCGCAGAGCGGCTTCGATGCGGTCAGCGAAACGGCCACGCGCGGCGCCAAGCAGACGGCGGCCGCCGCCCGCAAGGACGCAGCGGCTGCGCGCGAATCGGCTGCGTAATCGCGCAAATGCGCGCATGAAGGCGCGCGTGAATGCGTGTCGCGCGTCGGCGCGACACGATTGATCGGCGCCGGACGGCGCCGGCGCCGCGTGTGCCACGCGGGGGCCGGCAAGCGTCCGGTGCGCCGCAAGACGTCCGTGCGCGGTGCCCGTGCAGCGGTGTGCCGTGCCGCCGGTGCGAACAGGCGCCACCCGTCAAGACCGCGGCGTGCGACCCCGACCCCGACCGCGATTGCGCCGGTTGGCGCGGCGCGTGCCATCGTCACGTGTGATCGCCTCGTGCCGGCGTCACGACGACAAACTGATTTCGATGCAGGGATTGAAC
>NZ_BCPO01000080.1:0-11965 GCF_016586105.1 Burkholderia sp. E168m15 | reverse complement strand
GAATCAAGGCGTACGCGAACGCGGGCGTGGACCCGAGCGTGATGGGCATGGGCCCGGTGCCGGCGTCGCGCCGGGCGCTGGAGCGCGCGGGCTGGACGCCGGGCGACCTGGACCTGATGGAGATCAACGAAGCGTTCGCGGCGCAGGCGCTGGCGGTGCACAAGCAGATGGGCTGGGACACGTCGAAGGTGAACGTGAACGGCGGGGCGATCGCGATCGGCCATCCGATCGGCGCGTCGGGCTGCCGGATTCTGGTGACGCTGCTGCACGAGATGGCCAAGCGCGACGCGAAGCGCGGGCTGGCGTCGCTGTGCATCGGCGGCGGGATGGGCGTCGCGCTTGCGGTCGAGCGCGTCTGAGCGGCGGCTGACGACACGGTTCGCTCGCGGCGTGGGCCAGCGCCGCGGGCGAGCCAGGCGGTTTTCGCGCAAGACAGGCAGTCAATAACACGCGCGAGGTGCCGGTGCGTGCCGCGTCCGCGACGCGGGCGGCTGCGCATCGAAGCGGTGGGGCGGCAGCAGGTGCGATGCCGTCGCCCCGCCTTTCATCGATTACTTTTTTGTCGGTAATTCATAGTATGACTAAGCGAATCGCAGTTGTGACAGGTGGGATGGGCGGCCTCGGCGAAGCGGTCAGCATCCGGTTGAACGACGCGGGTCACCGGGTAGTCGTCACGTATTCGCCGAACAATGCCGGCGCGGACCGCTGGCTGACCGAGATGCATGCGGCCGGCCGCGAATTCCATGCGTATCCGGTGGACGTGGCCGATCACGACTCGTGCCAGCAATGCATCGAGAAGATCGTGCGCGACGTCGGCCCGGTCGACATTCTCGTGAACAATGCGGGCATCACGCGCGACATGACGCTGCGCAAGCTCGACAAGGTCAACTGGGATGCGGTGATCCGCACCAACCTCGATTCCGTGTTCAACATGACGAAACCGGTCTGCGACGGCATGGTCGAGCGCGGCTGGGGCCGCATCGTCAACATCTCGTCGGTGAACGGCTCGAAAGGGTCGGTCGGCCAGACCAACTACGCGGCCGCGAAAGCCGGCATGCACGGGTTCACGAAATCGCTTGCGCTCGAGGTCGCGCGCAAGGGCGTGACGGTGAACACGGTGTCGCCGGGCTATCTCGCGACGAAGATGGTCACCGCGATTCCGCAGGACATCCTCGACACGAAGATCCTCCCGCAGATTCCGGCGGGCCGGCTCGGCAAGCCCGAGGAGGTCGCGGCGCTGGTCGCTTACCTGTGCTCGGAGGAGGCCGGCTTCGTGACGGGCTCCAACATCGCGATCAACGGCGGTCAGCACATGCACTGACGCGCGGCGGCCCGCAGGGCGTGCGCGCCCGGCGGGCCGCGTTCCCCACTATCCCGCGCCGGAGCGGCGGCAGACGCGCCGCTTCGGCCTCGCATTCCGGAGAACGCATGGGCGACACCTGGCTGGGACTCGTGATCGGCGGCTCGGCACTGGCCGTCGCGCTGACGATGGCGATCTCGCTCTACTGGCTCGAGCGGCGCCGCGCGCGGCTGCTGAGGAACTTCGATCATCGCGATTGCTGGCTCGCCGCGTACGGCAAGTGCTTCGCGCGCAAGCCGGCGAGGTCGCTGCGCCGCATGCGTGGTGCACGCTGAGCGCGGTGCCGACGCGTCGCGATCGGTGAACGCTCGATGACCGGTCGATGAGCGGTCACGCCCCGCGCGCATGCCGTCGGCCATGCGCGCGGGACGCGTGATCAGTCGTTCTTTTCGCCCTTTCCAGCCGACTCGCCGGAGTCGTTCTTGTGGAAGATCCGCTTCGTCGTGCGCTTGGTGGCTTCCCAGCCTTCGCGCGACGCATGGGCGACGCCGTGCCCGACCGCTTTCGCGGCGCTCGCGGTCGCGTGGCCGAAGCTGCGCGCCGCGTCGCCGGTCTTGTGCGCGGCTTCCTTCGAATCGCGCTTGATGTCCTGCTTCACTTCCGACATGTCCGCGTGGGCGAGCGGGCCGAGCAGCGACAGAACGAGCGTGGCGCCAATGAACTGACGAACTTTCACGACCGGGTTCCTTGAGGTGAGCCTCTTCATCGAGGATTCGTGTTGCCGGCAGGCGCCGGTTGAAACGCGCCGGCGGCCGATGCGTCGAGCATCACCGCCGCGCGGCCGGACAGCAGCACGCGCTCGCCGCAGCGCAGCGTGAATTCGTACAGCACCGAGCGGCCGTCGCCGCTCACGCGTTGCGCGTCGATGGTGAGCGGCTGCTCGAACGTGTCGAGCCGGTCGACGAACGCGTCGACGTTGCGCACGCTCGCGAGATAGCCGACGCGCGGGCGGGCTTCGTGCGCGCCGAGCAGCGCGCCGTGCACGGCCATCGCCTGCGCCGCGTACTCGATGCCGCAGACCGACGCGAGCCGCCCATGCGCGCGCAGCGGGTTGTCTGGATCGCGATGGCTCGTCGCGGTGCAGCGGATTCGTTCGGTATCCCACGCATCGACCGAATCGAGCACGCACATCGTGCCGGCGTGCGGAATGTGCGCGGCAATCCACGCATGGTCGAGCGGTGGGGTCAATACGACCGTGGCGGTCATCGCGCGCGCTCCGCGAAGGGTTCGGACATCGCGACGTCGACCTGCACGCGCGTATCGGCCAGGTAGTCGAGCACGACGCGCGTCGATTGCCGTGCGGCGAGCGCTTCGAGCAGCGGCAGCACGCGGGCGGCCGGGTTGCCGGCGCGCAGTGCGTCGAGTTCGGCATGCACGAGCGTCGTGGCGGGCGCATCGGTGAGTTGCACGTCGATGCGGGCGAGCGTGCGCGCGCTCGCTTCCGGCGCGAACACGAGCGCGACGCCGAACGCATCGCCGATCGGCCGCACCGCGCGCAGCGGTTCCGGATAGTCGGTGTCGTACGCGATCAGCAGGCTCGGCACGCGATCGACGACGACCTGGCAGAGACTTTCGAGCAGGCCGGCGGCAAAGCTGCCGTCGTGCGCGCACAGTACGTTCGACGTCGCCGTCGCGCGGGTCGCGATGCTCCAGTAGCCGGCCGGCGCGTTGTGCACCGAGTTGTGGAAGCGGGTCGGCGACAGCTGGCGATCGTCGCCGGCCAGCGTTTCGCAGATCGCGTGGCAGTTCTGGCCGTCGCCGCCGGATGCGCTGAACACGGTCGCGAGCGTCGCGGCGTCTCGGCCGCTCGCGGCCACCGCTTCGTGGCCGACCGCGAGCGCCGCGCGCACGACCGGGCCCGTGCGGCGCCGTTCTGCAGACGGCAGCCCGGCCGGCGGCGGCAGCTCGGTGCGGGCGGGCACGTAGGGCGTGCGGCCCGCGAGCACGTCGGCCGCATGCGGCCAGTCGGTCAATCCCGGCCCGACGAGGCCAATGCTTTCGATGAAGGCGGTGAGTGTCATGGCGGGCCTCAACGACGGGCGCGGCCGGCCACGCGCTGGGCGCGGCCGAGGATCAGGCTGCAATTCGTGCCGCCGAAGCCGAACGAATTGGAGAGGACGGCGCGCACGCGCGTGTCGCGGCTCGCGAGCACGTAATCGGCGACGAGCGCCGGGTCGGGCTGCGTCGTGTTGACGCCGGCCGGCACGAACTGCTCGCGCAGCGCGAGCGCGGCGACGATCGCCTCCAGCGCGCCGGCCGCGCCGAGCGTGTGGCCGGTCGCGCCCTTCGTCGAGCTGCACGGCGTGCGGGCGAACAGCGCACCGAGCGCGCGGCTTTCCGCTGCGTCGTTGCTCGGCGTCGCGGTGCCGTGCAGGTTCACGTAGTCGATGTCGTGCGCGTCGAGGCCGGCGGATGCGAGCGCCTGCTCGATCGCGGCGCGCGCGCCGAGCCCTTCCGGATGCGGCGACGACATGTGATGCGCGTCGCTCGATTCGCCGATGCCGAGCAGCAGGATCGCGTCGGCGTCGAGCGTGGCGGGCGGGGCAGGGACGCGCTCGACGAGCGCGAACGCGGCGGCCTCGCCGATCGAGATGCCGTCGCGCGCGACGTCGAACGGCCGGCATGGCTGGCGCGACAGCAGTTCGAGCGAATTGAAGCCGTACAGCGTGGTCAGGCACAGCGAATCGACGCCGCCGACGACGGCCGCGTCGATCAGCCCGGCCTCGATCATGCGGCGCGCGGAGCCGAACACCTTCGCGCCCGACGAGCATGCGGACGAGATCGCCATCGCCGGCCCGCGCAGCGCGAAATACGCGCGCACGAACGCGGCCGGCGAATACGGGTTGTGCGTGTGCGCGTAGCGGAAGTCGGCGGGCAGCGCGCCGCTCGCCGGATCGCGGCGCTGGTACGCGCGTTCGGTTTCGAGGATGCCGGCCGTGCTCGTGCCGACGAACACGCCGACGCGTGCGGCGCCGTAGCGCGCGACCGCCGCCGCGACGCGCGCGTCGAAGCCGTCCTGCGTCAGGCCGAGTTGCGCGAGGCGGTTGTTGCGGCAGTCGAAGTCGGCGAGATCGGCGCGCACGGGCTGCGCATCGACGCCGTTCACCGCACCGATCCACGTGTCGAGATCCGCACGCTCGAAGTTGCACGGCACGAGGCCGCTGCGGGCGTGGCGCAGCGCATCGAGGGTCGCGTCGAGGCCGCGGCCGATGCAGCTGGTGGCGGTGAAGTGCGAGAGCAGGAGAGGGTTCACGAGGGTCGCATCCGGTGGCCGGAACGGGCGCCGCAGCAGGGCTGGCACGCGCGCCGTTCGAGGTCAGATTTTATCAAACGGGGGTGCCGGAACGCCCAGCTGGCCGGGCGGTTCGGGTGCCAGCGCCGCGCGCAGGGTGGTCCAGGGCAACTGCGCGTCGGCGGCCGCACGCAGCACCGCGGGCAGCACGTCGAGCACGACCGGTTCGCCGCGCGTGTCGCGCGCCGCGTGACCGTCGTGCACGAGCAGGATGTCGCGCGCATCGAGCCCATGCAGCAGGCGGCGCGTGACGGTCGCGGCGTCGCGCGCACGCGTGTCGAAGCCGCGCCGCGTCCAGCTCGCGAGTTGCAGCCCGAATTCGCACAGCACCGGTTCGAGAAACGGATTGCGCAGGCCGGCCGGCGCGCGGAAGAACAGCGGGCGCGTGCCGGCGATGTCGGTCAGCGTCTGCTGCGCGGCCGCGATCTCGCGCCGCAGTGCGGCCGGCCCCGACAGCGAGAACGTATGGCGGTGCCGCTGGCTGTGGTTCTCGACCGCATGGCCGCGCGCGACGATCGCCTCGATCCACAGTGGGTGGCGGCGCGCGAGATCGCCGATGCAGAAGAACGTCGCGCGTGCGTCGTAACGGTCGAGCAGGTCCAGCACGCGCGGCGTCACGTCCGGGTCCGGACCGTCGTCGATCGTCAATGCGATGCGGCGGCCCGCGCCGGCCGGCAGGCGCGTCCAGTTCGGGCCGAGCAGCGTGCTGCGCGGCCACAACCCGGCCGCGGTCAGCGCGAGATGCGACGCGACCACGCCGCCGACGGCCCACGGCCACGTGGCCGGTTGCGCGATCACCGCGGCGGCCGCGCCCGCATGCAGCGCGGCGGCGCCGGCGATCAGCGGCGTCGGCTTCCAGCGGCGCGCGTCGCCGGCGTCGTGCGGTGGAACGCAAGGCGGCACGTTCATGCGCGGCCTCCTCGTTCACGATTGCCGGCCGCCGCCGCCGCCGCCGCCGCCGTCTCTGCGGCGCGCGGCGCGAGAATCGCCGCGAACGCGAGCGCGAGCATCGCGCCGGGGCCCACGGTCAGCCCGAAGGTTTCGAGCAGCGGCACGCGCGACAGCGCGAGCAGCCCGAAGCCGGCGACCGTCGCGAGGTTCGCGATCAGCAGCGACACGAGCGTATGCGGCGTGACGGGCTGCGCGTCGTCGCGCCGGCAGAAGAACAACGCATAGTTCGAGCCGACCGCGACGATCAGCAGCATCCCGATGAGGTGCAGGATCGTCAGTTGCACGCCGGCGAGCGCGAAACCGGCCGTCACGACCAGCACGGCGGCGACGAGCGGCGCAAGGGCGCGCGCGGCGCGGCGCGGCGAGCGCAGCGCGATCAGCAGCAGCACGGCGATCGCGGCGAATCCTGCGAGCGACAGCCGGATGTCCTCATGCACGTAGCTCACGTACAACCGATCGGCTTCGGCCTTCATGTCGACGAACAGCGCATCGGGCACGCCCGCGCGTGCGACGGCGGCGCGAATCGGCGTGGCGTCGAGGCTCGACGCCGGCTGCCCGGCGCGCGCGGCGTCCGGCGCACGCAGCGGCAGCATCGCGCTCCAGCGGCCGTCGCGTTCGGTCAGCAGCGCATCGACGGCGAGCGCCATCGACGTGCCGCGCAGGTCCGCACGCGTCAGCAGCGGCGCGTGGCGCGCGGCGTCGACGTCGGCGAGGAACGGTGCGAACAGATCGGGCTTCACCGTGATCGGCTGATGCGCGACGGCATCGCGCATCCGTTCGGCGAGTGCGTCCGCAGCCGGCAGGCTCGCCTGGCGCGCGCGCTGTGCGGCGTCGCTCGGCAGATAGCGGGCGGGGTTCTCGAAACCGCCGAGCGCGCCCCGGTCGACGAGCGGCTGCAATTGCGCGGCGACTTTTTCCGCGCCTTCGAGTGCGGCCTGTTCGGTTGGTGCGGCAATGACGACGAGGTAGCGCACGTCGGGCGCACCGACATCGGCGCGCAGCCGTGCGTCGAGCGCCTGCGCCTGTGCCGGCACGGGGCTGAGCGCGGCGAGCTCGCGGCTCCACAGGGCGTCGCGATGCAGCGCGAGCGTCGCGCAGGCGGCGACCACGAGCACCGCGAGCGGCCAGCGCAGCCGCGGCGCGGCGTCGGCCGCGCGCGCGAGCACGGCGCCGACGCGGGATACGTCGCGGATCGCGACATGCTCGCCACGCAGATGCGGCAGCACGAAGCGCGTGACGAGCGCGGCGGCCGTCAGCCCGACGATCGAATAGAGCCCGAGCTGCACGAGGCCGGGGAACCCGGAGAACAGCATCGATGCGAATCCGCACACCGACGTCAGCACGCCGAGCCGGATCGTCGGCCAGTACGCGGCGATCCACGCGCGCGTCGCGTCGGCCGGGTGCGCGGCGCCGCGCGTACCGGCCTGCGCCGATTGCACGAACAGGTAGATCGAATAGTCGACGGCTTCGCCGATCAGCGTGGTGCCGAACCCGAGCGTCAGCCCGTGAACCGTGCCGAACGCGACGCTGACCGCCGCGATCCCGGCCGCGACGCCCGTCAGCACCGGCAGCAGGCCGAGCGCGAGCGTGCGCGGCGAAGGGTACAGCGTGAGCAGCAGCGCGACGATCAGCACGACGCTCGCCGTCGACAATCGTTCGACGTCGTGCCGGATCGTGTCGCGCGTGTCGACCGAGAACACGCCGGGGCCCGTCATCGCGAGCGAGGTGCCGGCCGCGTTCGGCACGGCTTGCGTCGCGGCCGCGAACGCGCGGCGCACGGCGTCGATCGCGCGGGCCTGCGCGTCGGTATCGGAGCCGGCGGCGGCCGTCTGCATGACCAGCACCGCGCGCGTGCCGTCGCGCGACGCCCACACGCCGTCGCGGCTCGCCGGTTCGGCCGCGCGGTCGAGCTCGTCGACGAGCGCGGCGACTTCGCCGGTCGGGTCGCGCGGCAGCATTGCCTTCGCGACGAGGCCGGCTGACGAACTCAGCAGGTCGAGACTGTCGCCGAGCGCCTGGTGCAGGCCGTCGGCGCTGAAGCGCTGCGGCGTGACGGCCGGGCTCAGCAGATAGCGGTGAGCGAAGATGAATTGCCGGTCGCGCGCGTCGTTCGCGGCTTCGCCGTTGTGCACGGCCGCGAACTGCGGATCGGTGCGCAGCGTGCCGGCGACGCGCCGCGACAGCGCGGCGCGCGTGCCCGCGTCGCCGCCGTCGATCGCGACGAGGATCAGGCGCGACACGATGCCGTCGCGCAACTGGTCGACGAGCGCGCGCTGCCCGGCGCTCGGCGCGTTCGGCAGGAACGCGGACAGGTCGGCCGTGAAGTGCGCGCGTCCGATCGCGATGCCGCACGCGACCAGCGCGAGCAGCCACACGAGCACCGCGCGCTGCCGCCACGCGGGCACGCGGCGGGCGACGGGTGAGGATCGGGTGCGCTCGTCCATCAGTTCGCGTTCGCCGCCACGGGTTGCAGGCGCATCACCGAACGATCGCCGTCGGCCTGCCGGATCGCGACGCTGCGCAGCACGTCGCGCGTGCCGTCGAGCGTGATCGTGCTGACGACCTTCAGCATCCGCGAGTCGAGCGGCGTGAGCGTGAGCGTCCAGTCGTCGCCGCGTCCGGACAGGGCGACCTTGTACACCCGTTCGAGCGCGAAGCGGTTGCCGGCGAGCGTCGCGCGGATGCTGTCGATGAACGCGCCGAGCTCCGGATAGCGCGCGAGCGCGAGCGTGTACTTGCGGTTGTTGCGCTCGACGGTGAGCATGTCGCCGTCGACGACCAGATGTTCGGGCTTCGGGCTCAGCGTGTGCTTTTCCAGATGGTCGGGCGCGACGAACATCAGTTCGCCCGACGATTCGACCGGCTGCGTGGCAATCGACAGGGTCTTCGTCTCGGTGAAGGTCGCGCGGCCCGACTTGTGCTGCGCGAGCGTCGACATCAGCCGGTCGAGGGTCCAGGTCGAGCCGGTATCGGCCGCGTACGTGGGCACGGCCAACACGATCGCGGCGGTGGCGGCGAGCACGCGGGCCGCGCGGTGGAGGCGGCCCGACGAAAACGGGAACAGGCGGCGGCGAACGGCAGTCATGCGTCGGAATCTCTCGTGGCGGGCAGGTCGGCGCCGGCGTGCGCCGTCTCGCGGCGCGCGGTTGCGGCCGCGGCATCGCCGCCTTGCCAGAAATCGAAATAGTTGAACCAGTTGTACGGCGCCGCGCGGCAGTACTTGTCGAGCAGCGCGACGTAGCGCGCGAGCGCCGCATCGACCGCCGCCGCGCGCGCGTCGCGCCGCACATCGGAGAAATCGGCGAGCGTCTCGAAGTGCACGTCGTAGCGGTTGCCGTCGCGATAGAGGCCCGTCATGAAGATCACCGGGCGCTTCAGCATCGCGGCCATGTAAAGCGGGCCGAGCGGGAACGCGGCCGGCGCGCCGAGCAGCGGCACGCGCCGCAGCGACGCGGCGGCATCGTCGAGCAGCGTGCGGTCGGCGAGCATGCCGACCATGCAGTTCGCGTCGAGTCGCTCGCGCACCTTCAGCATCGAGTCGACCTGCCCGAGCGGGATCACCTCCGGCTGCGCGGCCGGGTTCACCGCGGCGAGCGTCGCGTTGATCTTGCGCGCGTTCTTCTCGTACATCGTGACGACCACGCGCAGGTCCGGATGCGTGCGGCCGATCGCGCGCACGACCTCGAAGCTGCCGAGGTGCGCGCCCATCAGGAACGCGCCGCGTCCGCCCGCGAGCGCGTCGTCGACGAGCGATTCGCCGTGCAGCCGGATGTCGAACAGGTCGAAGCGCCCGTTCATCAGGTAGATGCGGTCGTGGATCGTCGCCGCGAACGTGAACACGTGCCGGTACACGTCGCGCCAGCGCGCGGGGCGACCGAGCACGCGGCGCAGGTAGTCGCGCGACGCCGCACACGCGATCGGCGAGAACAGCACGAAATACGTCGCGATCAGGTGCAGCACGATGCGCGCGCGCTGCCGGCCGAAGCGCAGCGAGATCCACGTCATGACGCGCAGCAAACTCGCGTTGCTGCGTTCCTGGCGTTCGGCCCATGCGGTGCGCTTCATGGCTGCGCGCCATCCTGCGCGGCGGGCGGTGGGGCGGACAGCACGCCGGTCGCGACCTCGCGCGACCCGGCGCGCACCGTGAAGCGGATCGCGCCGCTGGCTGCCGCGTCGTACGCGAGATCGAGCGGTTCGCCGGGCGCGACCGGGCTCAGGAATTTCGCGGACCCGAGCCGCCACGCATGCAGCGGACGGTTCAGCGCCGCGCCGATCGTGTGGATCGCGTGATCGAGCAGCACGACGCCGGGCACGACCGGATGGCCCGGGAAGTGGCCGGGCAGCGCGGGATGGTCGGCGGCAATCGTGAACGCGAGCGCGGGCGTGCCGGCCGGGTCGCGCTCGTTCGGCGTCGCGGGCGGCATGGCCGTCGTGGCCGTCGCCGCCGCGCTACGCGTATGTTGCGCAACGAGTGCGGCCAGCACGTCGCGCGGCAGCTTGCCCGTTTCGTTGCGCGGCAGCGCATCGACGAACACGAGCGGGCGCGGCATGAACGCGGGATCGATCCGCTCGCGCAGCGCGCGCTGCAGATCGGCGGCCGAGAGCGTCGGCGCGACGACCAGCGCGACGAGCCGCGTGACCGGCTCGAGGGCGGTGTCGCCGTGCGTCGGCGCGGCTTCGTCGGGCATGAAGAACACGCCGTCGACCACTTCGGCAATCGCGTTGAGCTGATGGTTCAGATAAGCGAGCGACGTGCGCTTGCCGGCGATGTTGACGAGGTCGGCCTTGCGGCCGTGCAGCAGGAACCGGCCGTCGCCGAGCAGTTCGAGCGCATCGCCCATCGGCACCGGCGTCTCGACGTGGCCGCCCGATACCCAGACCGTCGGCCCGCTGTCGTCGCCATCCGGTTCTGCGCGCGCGTCGAGCCGGATGTCCGGGAACAGTTCCCACGCCGCGCCTTGCGACGTCCGACGGGTCGCGATCTGGCCGGTCTCGGTGCTGCCGTAGATCTCGACGAGCGGCGCGTCGAGCGCGGCCTCGGCTTCGCACGCGAGCTTCTCCGACAGCGGCGCGGTGGCCGACAGCACGAGCGCCGCAGGCGGCAGCGCATGGCCGGCCGACAGCAGCGCACGCAAGTGGATCGGCGACGTGACGAGCACGCGCGGCTGCGGGATCGCGTCGAGCTCGTCGCGGATGTCGCTCGGGTAGAACGGCTGGCGGTTGCTGAACGCGAGGCCGCCGATCAGCGCGAGCAGCACCGTCGACTCGAAGCCGTACATGTGCTGCGCGGGCACCGTGCCGATCAGCGTGGCCGCGCGGCCGTCGAGCAGCCCGAGGCGGTCGGCCGCCGCGCGCACGCAGCCGACCAGGAAGCCCCAGGTCTTGCGGTGCGGCACCGGCGCGCCGGTCGAGCCGGACGTGAACACGTAGGCCATGATCCGCGCCGCGTCGATCCGCGGGACGGCGAACGGCGTATCGCTCGGCGCCTCGCCCGGCGCGGCATCGGGGTACGCGAAGCGCGGCAGGTCGATCGCGCAGTCGGGCGCATCGTGCAGGCAGAACGCATCGGGCGCGAACGACGCGAGCTGGCGCACCATTTCCGGCGTGTGCGTCGACGGCAGCAGGCTGACCTTGCCGGCGACGAGCGCCGCGCACAGGCTGACCGCGAAGCGATAGCGGTCGCGGCACACGTTGAACACGTGGCTGCCGGCGGGTAGCGCGGCGGTCACGCGCGCGACGTCGGCGACGAACGCGCGCACGGTGACGGGCGAGCCGTCGCGCCAGGCGATCGTCTGGTCGGGCGAGGCATGGAATACCAGCGGGTGAGTCGGCATAAATCGGTCAAGACGGGAACGAAGGCCCGCGCGGCCCTTGGGGCCGCGCCGGTCATGAATTCATCGCGCGGCCTGCGAGGCGTGGGTCGTCGCGCGATACGCGCGCACCGCATCGACCATCCGCGGCCGCGGCTCGTGCGGCAGCGCGACACGCCGGCACGCATGCTCGGCGGCGAACATCACGGCGACGAGCGGCAGCGACAGGTAGTTCGCGAAGGTCGACCACGTGACGATCGGCGCGGTCGCGAACAGCAGCGTCGACACGGCGGCGATCGCGACGAAGAACAGCGTCCACGCGAGCGTGATCCGCCGCGTGTAGCGCGCGACGGCCGGCGTGACCGTGCCGTGGATCATCGCCGCGAAGCGCGTGCACAGCGGCACGTCGCCGGCCACGAGCGTGCGGCCGAACAGCAGCGCCATCGCGACGTTGAAGCTTACGTGTTCCAGATACAGGCCCCATTCGAAGTGCCGCGCGAGCGGCGCGCGTGCCGCCCACAGCGCGGCGGCGGCCAGCAGCCACGCCGGCAC